>DBNZ01000111.1:0-6196 GCA_002299495.1 Methylococcaceae bacterium UBA659 | reverse complement strand
GTGGAGACGCCTTGTTTGTACAAAGAGTCCTCGACGGCATGCGCTAGGGTGGATTTGCCAGAGCCTGACAAGCCGGTAAACCAAAGTATGGCGCTCTTATGTCTGTGCAGCTTTTCCCGGTCGGCGCGGGTGACGGTGGCATGATGCCAGACGGTGTTGGAACTTTTTGCGGGTGTGTTCATGGTTAAGCTAGGGTTAAGCTGGGTCAAATAAACAAGGCGATGGCTAAGGCCAACTATCCATTACTGGGGTATTGCCGTTCAAAAGCGGCAATGAAAACGGGCAATTGCTCCAAAGGCAAGTGGTTGACTCCGGCGGCGGCCTTGCGGCCACCGCCGGTGGGGAATTGTGAGCACAGTTCATCGGCGCCGGTTTTGTGGGTTAAGGGCGCACGGACGCTGATTTGGTAATCTCCTTTGGGGGTAAAGCTAAACACGGCATGGGCGCGGGTCGGATGCCGGTTAGCCAATTCGTTGCCGAATACGCCGCTGACCCGTCTGGCCCAGGCTTCGTCGGGGAGGATATAGACGGCCACCGCCGGGCTTAGGTGTTCGGGTTTGATGCCTAGCGCGGTGGCCATATCATCGGCGTAGCCATCGAGCAGCCGCTGGTAGGTTTCCGCATTGTCGTCCATAAACTCAAAAGGTGAGCGGTAGGGAACCAATTCGCGGAATAAGGTTTCAGGGGGGAAGTGCAAGTCGGCAAGGCTGCCGCCGTAACCGTTATAATTGATACAAACGCCCAGGTCGTTGAGTTGCTTCAGTTTGGGTTCGGATAAAGACAAGGGTTTGGCAGCGGCTAAGGCGCTGTCGAGCAAATTGTCCCCGAACGCTGCGGTCACCGCCCAAGCGCGGAATTGCCCGTTAAGATAGTGATCCACCAGCAAGCTGGTGCAGGTATTGGCGTCGGTGTCGATGATGGCCTTAAGGCTAGGATGGCTTGGGATAGCCCCGGCTTGATGATGGTCGACATAAAAGACCTGCGCTCCTTGTGCGAGAATATTGAGCAATGCGGGGCGGTTTTTTTCCATGGAAACGTCTAAGACGGTCACTTGATCGCCTGGATTAACAGATACCCGCTCCAGCAGTTCGATATCCCTTTTTAGGCCGGTTACCAATTGGGTTTCGGCGGCCCTAGGCGCAGCCAAATGTAATTGCACCAAGGCACAAATGCCATCGGCATCACCATTAAAAACATCAATATGCATGATTATCTCTTAAACGTCAGGCGGCGGGTCATTGTAAGGGATGGTTGTGGCATTGCAAAATCATAATAGGGCGGAAAGTATGGTTGGGGATAGAATGAAAGATATGACACCCGCAGCCACTGTTTTGACCATGACAAACCAAACCCAGCCCGCCCAAATGGATTTCCTCACCGCGGTCTTCAAGCGGCTATTGCCCAACGAGCAAGTGGTTTCGCTGGCCATTATCCTGGCCGTTATTTTTGGCCTGATTTATTTTTTGGCCAGCGTGCTGATGCCGGTTTTTGCATCCGTTGTCATTGCCTATCTGCTTGAAGGCTTGGTCGGTAAGGCGGAACGCTGGGGTATGCCCCGGCTGTTGGGCGTCTGCCTGGTTTTTTCCGCGTTTATGGTAGGGTTAGGTTTCATGCTGTTTTATTTGATACCGCTGGTATCTCAGCAAACCTTGGAGCTGATGCAAAACATCCCTTACTTGGTTGACCAGGCTCAACTTGAAATCTTGCGTTTGCCGCAAGTGTACCCAAGCTTGATAACAGAAAACCGGATCCAACAAATCTTATTGAGTATACAGCGGGAGTTGCTGAGCTACGGGCAAACGGTTTTGTCTTTTTCGGCCGCCTCTGTGCTGGGTTTGGTCAGCGCTTTGGTCTATTTGTTTTTGCTGCCTATGATGGTGTTTTTCTTTTTGAAGGATAAGCGTTTGTTTATTTCTTGGGTGTTGAAATATGTACCCAAAAATAGAAACTTGACGATCCAGGTGTGGCAGGAGGTTGACACCCAAATTGGCAATTATGTGCGCGGCAAGATCACCGAAGTCATTATCTTATGGGTGGCTTGTTATATCACTTTTGCCGCCATTGGCTTGAATTACGCCATGCTGTTGTCGTTGCTGATTGGGCTTTCGGTGATAATCCCTTATATTGGTGCTACCTTAGTCACCTTCCCGGTGGTGTTTGTCGCCTATTTTCAATGGGGTTTCCAAGCCGACGAGTTCATGTATGTGCTGGTAGCCTATGCCGTCATCCAAGCCTTGGACGCTATCGTGTTAATCCCTTTCTTGTTTTCTGAGGCGGTTAACCTGCACGCGGTGGCCATTATTATCGCCATCTTGTTTTTTGGCGGCTTATGGGGTTTTTGGGGGGTGTTTTTTGCCATTCCGTTGGCAACCGTGGTGAAAGCCGTCCTAAATGCTTGGCCACGGTTTGAACAAAACCATTTGGTAGCGGACTTAAACGCAGCGGACTTAAACAAGGTAAAAGAGAATTAAGACTATGCCTGGGCAAACTTTGCGGCTGATTGAAACCCGATTGGAAAATGGCGGTCTGGGTATGGCATTAGTCGGTGATTGGACTTTGATCAACTTGGAACCGGCGAAAGAGGTCGCCAAAAAGTTGCGGGCATTGGGTGCCGACCCAGACGTGCATTGGGATTTAAATGGAGTGGATTTACTGGACAGTTATTCGGCCTTAATGATCTGGCAGGCTTGGGGGTGGCGTTTTCCGGCATCGGTGCAGGGTAAGCCTGAACATTTGTGTTTTTTGGCACGCTGGGGGCAGTTAGAATTGCCGCAACCGGTGCCGCAGCTGCCTTTTGTCCAGTTGATGGGTTTGACCATCAATAAAATGTATAGCAGTTTTTTTGACCAAGTTTTGAGCGTGCTGACTTTGTTAGGTCAATTGGTGTTGGACCTCGGTCACTTGCTGTTTAATGTCAAAGCCATCCCTTGGCCGGATATTTCAAACACTGTCTATGATGCCGGGGTTAGGGCGCTGGGTATTACGGCGTTGGTGGGTTTTTTGATTGGTATCGTCTTAAGTTACCTGTCCGCCCTGCAGTTGAAAATGTTTGGCGGCGAGATATTTATTATCAATATCCTGGGTATGAGCATTATCCGTGAATTAGGCCCGCTACTGGCCGCAATCTTGGTGGCGGGTCGTTCCGGTTCGGCGATGACCGCCCAAATTGGCATCATGCGGGTCACCGAAGAACTGGATGCCCTGTCGGCATTGGGTATTTCGCATTCCTTGCGCTTGGTGTTGCCAAAGGTGGTCGCGTTGGCGGTGGTGTTGCCGTTGTTATCGGTTTGGACGAGCGCGGCGGCGTTATTTGGCGGCATCCTTTCGGCCCAAGGCATCTTGGACATCAGTTACAAGCAGTTTTTATTCAAATTGCCTGAAGCGGTGCCGTTAAGCAATCTCCTGATTGGCTTGTTGAAAAGCACCACGTTCGGGTTTTCGATCGCTTTGATCGCCTGCCATTTTGGCTTTAGGATCAAACCCAACACCGAAAGCTTGGGCAATGAGACCACGAACTCAGTGGTTGCGGCCATTACTGTGGTCATAATGATGGATGCGGTGTTTGCAATTTTGTTTATGAATGTGGGTTTCTCGTTATGATCGGAACAGCGGTGGCGATCGGCATTGATCATGTTTGGACGCAGTTCAGCGATGGGTTAGGGAATGTAAAAACAGTCCATCAAGACATCAGCATGTCTATTGCTAAAGGTGAAATCGCCGGCTTGGTGGGGGCTTCGGGTTGCGGTAAGACCACATTATTGCGTGAAATCATTGGCTTACAGGTTCCTAGCCAAGGCAAAATTTACTTGATGGGACAAACCTTGGGTGATTATCTTAAAGACAGCACAAAAACGGCCGCCCAAGTCTGTGGTGTCTTATTCCAAAGGGGCGCATTGTTCAGTGCCTTGGATGTATTTGAAAACGTTGCCTTTCCGCTTCGGGAGATAGGCATAAATGAGGAACGCCTGATCGAACATTTGGTGTTTATGAAATTAGTGACCGTAGGTTTGAACTCGCACGACGCCTGGTTAAAGCCAGCCGAACTCTCTGGCGGGATGATCAAACGGGTGGCATTGGCGCGGGCGTTAATTTTGGAGCCTGGCCTATTGCTGTTGGATGAACCCACTGCCGGACTTGACCCCATCGCCAGCCAGGATTTCGTTGACTTGTTGGCCGAATTGCACCGGCAATTGCATTTCACTGTGGTGTTAGTGACCCATGACTTGGACGTGTTAAGGGATTTATGCACCAAGGTCGCCGTGTTGGCTGACCAGAAAATTATAGCCTTCGAGCCGCTACCGGCTATTTTGGCCTGCGGACACCCTTTTGTCAGGGAGTTTTTCCATAACCCACGGGCTAAACGTGTATTTCGGAACTTAAGGCGGTAACATGGCGAAAACAAACCATGCATTGATCAACGGCATCTTTTTGTTTAGTTTGGTGACGGCGACCATTGTCAGCATTATCTGGATCGGCCGTTTTCAAGAAGAGCGCAACCGCTATTATGTGTCGACCCAAGCGTCGGTGTCTGGTTTAAACCCTGAGAGCACGGTTTATTTTCGCGGTATTGCCGTAGGCAAAGTCATTAGCATCCAATTCGACCCTAATGATAGCAATATCATCGTCATTCCCATCGAGGTGGATAAAGGCATCACCCTCACCAAAGGGGTTTATGCCGTGCTGCAATTGAAAGGCGTAACCGGCTTGACCCAATTGCAATTATCGGATGCCGGCAACGTTAGGGAACTGATTCCCCCAGGCGACCCCAACCCCAAATACCGGATACCGATCAGGCCGTCAAAAACCGACCAATTGCTGGACGCCGGCGAAGAAATTCTACGCAAGACCGATTTGTTCATGGTGCGCTTGAATGCGATATTGAGCGATGAGAACCAGCAATACATTAATGCAATTCTTATTGATGTCAAAAACTTGACCACGAAGCTAAACGCCTTAGAAGAAAGCGTTGATAGGGCTTTGCGGGAAGTCCCAAACCTGAGCAAAAACGCCCATAAGACCTTGGCTAATATCAATAACCTGACTTATGACTTGCGGGGCTTGGCGGGTGAAGTCAAGACCTTGAGCAAGAAGACTACGGAGCTGGTTGAAAGCGGTATGGTGGCGGGCAATTCTCTGTCCTCTAGGACGTTGCCAAAATTCAACCAGTTGTTGACGGACTTAGGGCAGGCCAGCGACCAAATTAAGCGAGCCGCCAAGGTTTTGGAAAACGATCCGCAGGCCTTATTGTTTGGATCGGGTATACAACAAATCCCAGCGCCCGGTGAGCCGGAATTTCAGGAATAATTATGAAGTATGGCTTGTGCATCAGTTTGTTGTTTGTTTCCGCCTGTAGCAAAACGGTCGCGCCGCCCGCCCTGCATGATTTGGGCTTAACTGGAAAACCCGGCGATACGGCCAATGTTGCAGTAATATCAGTGACGGCTCCCGGCTGGTTGAACGACTACCTTATCCGCTACCGTTTAGCGTACCAATCTGCCAGCCAGGTCAGGGCTTATAATCTTGACCGCTGGTTAGCCCCGCCCCCTGAATTGTTGCGGCAACGCCTGCTGGTTGATGGTGTTAACCATAATTTTGCGCTGGAAATAGAATTATTGGAATTTGAACAATTCTTTAATTCCCCGAACCATGCCGTAGCCAGCCTGCGCCTCTTAATCCGTGTTTATGGCGCGGGCGACCAAAAATTGATCGCCAGCCGGCAATTCGCCCTGAAAAAAACCTGCCTAAGCCCCGATGCAAAAGGGGCGGTGGCGGCTTTAGCCGATTTGGTCAAGCAGGCCAGTAGCCAAATTGACCATTGGTTGGTTGCCTTGGAGTAAGCCTTGTGCCCGTATCATAGTATTTTTGCAACTTAACATGGACTAAAACCGAAATGACAAACCTACCAGAAAAAACCTGTGCCCTAGACCGATTAATCACCCAGTCAAAATGGGTGGAAGCCGTATTAGCGGGGAAGAAAACCCAACAACGCCGCAATGGCGTTTACGGTTGGCCGGGCGAAACCTTCGTATTGGAAAATAAAGCTTTTATCATCACCGACTTGCGTCAGGAGCGGCTAGGCGACATGGGGGATGACGAGGCGCTCGCCGAGGGTTTCCCTAGCCTGGCCGTTTACAAAGATATTATCCTAAGAATGCATGCCGGGATGGATTGGGAACCGGACGGCCTAGTCTGGGTA
>DBNZ01000094.1 GCA_002299495.1 Methylococcaceae bacterium UBA659 | reverse complement strand
TCTTCGCCGACCACAAAAACTTTTGTCTTTGCCGGATTCACCCGTTGGCTTAGGTACAACGCGGTAGCCAGGCCTGACGTTAGGATTTGTCCCTGCTTGACGGTAACGCCCATTCTACCCAGTTTATCGACATATTGGCCAGGAGTAAGGCTGGCGTTATTGGTCGCCAAAATAAAACGGATTTCCCTCTCGTGCAGGGTTTGAAAAAACTCGACCAAACCGGGCATAGCCTCGCTGCCGTGCCACAAAACACCATCCATATCGATAATTAATGCCCGGACATTAGCTAATGTAGCCATCATGGAATCTCCCATTTGTTTTGCCTTGTGGTGAGAGGAGGGCATCCTTAAATCTCCGTCGCCCTCAGGACACAAACTGCCTAGCCATTTTCAGGCAAAAAAAACCCGCCTCGCGGCGGGTCTTAGTGTAATCGGATTAAGGCTATGAATTAATTACCCATCCAAATTAATTCAACACGGCGGTTCGCAGAACGGCCTGCTTCGGTGCTGTTATCCGCGACTGGGTAATCTTCACCCATGCCACGGGCAATTAGGTTATTGGTGACGCCTCTCATTTTTAGGTAATCGACCACGGATTGTGAGCGTCTATTGGTCAAAGCCAAGTTATGGGCGCTAGAGCCTTCGCTGCTGGCATGGCCACGGACTTCGATGTCATGTTTGTCTGGGTATTGGATTAAGTTGTCCGCTACGGTATCCAGAATATACATGGCATTTTGGGTCAACTCGGCAGAGTCGTGATGGAAGTTCACGCCTTTCAGCTCCAAGCTCACCGGGCAACCTTGGGCATCGACCTTGCTACCTGCTAAGCTGTGTGGGCATTGGTCGATACAGTTGTTTACACCGTCATTATCGTCGTCCAAAGTGGCGCAATCTGGCGCCGCCACTGGGGCTGGGGTAGGCGCCTCAAATGCCACTTCAGCGACAGGTTTTGGCCCGAACGGGATAACAAAACCGACGTTGACAAGCATGTCATGAAATTGATCGGTATCGCGTCCGAAGGATTCTCCGGAATTATGGTTGTAACGATAGCGGATGTCACTACGCACTAAAAAATTGTCGTGAACTTCATAAGTAAAACCTGTACCCGCTTCACCTATGAATGAGGCGGCTTGATTAGAATCGAAGTTAGTATGCATGCCGCCTAGGCCAAAAACGGTATACGGGGCAAATGCGTCACGCGTAAAAAAGTATTGAGCCTCGGCGAGACCGCCTGACATCTCCCAATTGCCTTGACCCGAACCATCGCTTCCCAGTTTGCTGTGGAAGCCTTTTAATTCAACGTTAAAATGCTCGTCGATAATCTTACCTATCCCTAAGCCTGTGGTATAACCATCTTCGGCACCACGGTCACCGCCCGGATTTAAGTAACCCGCATAAGGTGCTGCGTACCAACGCTTATCCAAGAATTCATCGGCTTGGGCAGTCGCCGTAAAAAACGCCGCCAGCATCGCAATTAATACCAATATATGTTTTTTTTTCATAAAGATTCCTCAAGTGAATGTAGGTGATGATCAAATATATGTTGGAACATGATTAAATTATAGGTTGGGTATCGCCGAAACCATTGCCCGGCTACATGGCTTTAAAACTAAGCTTATCGTGCCTTCCTTAAGATAGATGTTTGCGGCTCAAGCTCATGGTGGCCCGAGCGGCAATTCAACAATAAAACACGTACCTTCACCCGGTTTACTGTCCACCTTACAATTTCCGCCTTGTGAAAGTATGTATTCACGGGCCGCATAAACACCAATTCCCATCCCCGCATTCCCTTTTGTGGTGTCAAATGGCTTAAATAAACGCTCGGCGATGAACTGAGCGTCCATGCCACAACCGTTATCCATCACTTTAACAATGGCATAAGCTTGATTTTTTACCAGCTCAAGCCTGACATAACCATCATCAGGTGTTGCATCTTGGGCATTCTGCACCAAATGTCCAAAAATTGCGACTAATTTTTGTTTTTCACCAACAATTTTTATATCCTCGCCATGACAGACCACTTTCGGCACGGGTTTATTGGCCGATTGTTGTATCACAACGTCATCAAGCACATCCAACAAGCCTATAACTGCTGGTTGGATATTCACAACATCACCTTTTTTAAAATGCCCCATAATCTGTTCAATCTTACTCAGCACATTTTTTAAGGTATCCATCGAATCGTCAATAAACTCAGGATTGAACCTATGCTTCTCGGCATTTTTAACGATCAAATCGATTTGGGCTACCAAGTTTTTTAAGTCATGCACCAAATAAGCGGACATCCGGCTATAAGCCTCAAATTGTTTTGACTTAGCCAAGGCTTCACTGACCTTGCTCAAAGCCAGGGCATTGACTAATTGCATCCCGACCGTTTTCAATAAATCCCGGTCTTCCCAATTCAGTTGGCGGATTACTTTGGCATCGGTCAGGAAAATGATCGCTTCCAGTTCATCCTTAAAAAACAACGGCAAGATAATCCAGATCTTTTTACTCTCATCTGACCAAGCCGATAAATCCGTGTCGGCATAAACCTCAGGATCCTGTTTTAATTCCACAAAATCCACAATCCATTGGGTTTGCCTTAAAAAAACGACGGTAGGGTGCTGGCCCTCTATTAGCTGGGGTGGCTGAAAACCTAAATTCTTATGTTCCGACAAATGAAAACCGCCCTGCCCGTTATTGAGCCATACCGCGCCCCCGGCGCAATCGAGCATATCGGTAAAGGTATCGACAATAAATCGGGGCAGATCATTGAAAGAATGCAATGCCACGATTTGGTTGCTCAGCCTGATCCATTCGATGCGGTAATCGTAATGGGAACGAAAAAAATGCTTGCCGATAAAAAACTTAAAATAAGCCCGGATCCTGCCGGAAAAAAACAACACGGCAAGCAGCAACACGGCTAGAGAAGAAAACGTTATCTGCGCCACCCCCCCCCAACTGCCACCAAAATCGCGGATATAAAACCCCACCAAGGACATAAAGACCAAATACAGCCCCGCCCCCAGCATGGCGGTGGTATGGAAAGCCACTTTCTTGGAGATAGCCATCACAGCAAAACTTTCGGCTTGCAAACGTATCATGGCTATAGCCAGCAAGGGCGTTATCAAGCCGTTCACTCCCCCCCTCGCCGCCCACAATTCGGAATCCAACCTTAAAAACAACATCGATTTGCTATACAGGATAAAGTCGACCGTGTACAAACATCCCAAAGAGAGGCATAAGTATCTGAACGTAAAACGCTGGTCTGGCAAAGCGTTGCGGTAAAGTTGTTCTATTAAGACCAAACCGGAAATGGCGAAAACCAGATGAGCAACCAGGCGTATTTGTATGCGGTCACCTAACCTATCCTGAACCCAGTCCCGGACTTCCGCTGAGGACTCAAAGACAAAAACAAAACCTAAGAACACCATGAAAACTTGGGTTGTTTTTGAATCGATCAATAACGCATAACTGTTTCCATAACGTTGCCTTGATAACAACATGCCCATCAAGAGATACCAAGCGGCATTCCTTAAGGTCTCAAAAGGCAGGCTATCAAACACAAAAAATTTTTCGCTATAAATGAAAAACGCCGTAGCGGCCGTCCATAGCAGCGAAAAAAAAACCGCTATCAGAAAAGGAAGTTTTAAGGCTTTGTTATCAACTTTTAGCAATACCCACAAAAAAAGTCCAAAATAACCGGCAGCCCCTACCAAATAGCTTATCAAGCTGTTATCGTCCAAAGCCCACCCTCCCAAAAAAGTAAAAAACTTGTCCTCGACCGGACCCTGAAACCTGCGAAAAAATAGGCTTTGCCCAAACCACATTTACCGAAAGCACCGCCCCGCTTCCTTAATTTCAATATTCGCGCAAAATCTTATCGAATTTGCTTTAACTTAACCGCAATGTATTTTGTACTATGCTCGGCTTTTCAAACTTACCCGGATATAGCCAACTTATTGATTATAAAAAACATACGAAAGATTGACGCGATAACAGCAAACACCTAGAGTTAAATCCCCTTCAACCTCCCTCTTCCCTAAGCAGGACATGATGAAAAATTTACAATCGCCTACTGTGAAAAACCCCGATATTTTGATTCCAGTCAACCCCGCCATCGAAAGCTACATGCTAGGGTTGGCTAAAAACACAGACCATCCCGTGTTGGCCGAAATGGAAGCTCTGGCCGAAAAAAATAATTTTCCCATTATAGGCCGCTTGGTTGGCATATTTCTTGAGGTCATGAGCAAATCTATCGGCGCCAAACGGGTGTTCGAATTTGGCAGTGGTTACGGCTACTCGGCGTATTGGTTTGCAAAAGCCGTCGGGGATGATGGGCAAGTGTTTTGCAGTGAAGCGGACATGCTGAACCTAGAGAAAGCGCACGGCTATTTGACCTCCGCCGGGCTTTGGAACCGAGTAAACTTTAAAGCCGGCATGGCCCAAACTATTTTTTCACAGACCGAAGGGCTTTTTGACATTTGCTATAACGACGTCGACAAGTGTGATTACCCGCAAATATGGAATTTAGCCAAAAATAGGATTCGTCCGGGTGGATTGTATATCGCCGACAATGTCCTTTGGCGGGGACGGGTCGCAGTCCCCGAATTCACCGACGTTTTTCACGGCTGGACCGAGGCCATCATGGAACATAACCAAATGATCTTTAACGACCCTGAGTTTGACGCTTGCATCAACCCGACACGGGATGGCTTGATAGTCGCCCGCAAAAAAACCGATAGCCTTTAAAGCGCATGTTCTCGTTAGTGGCCACCGCATGACCGCATGACCGCATGAAAGGATACCGTTGGTTTAAAAATAAATTTGGACAAAAAGTTAACCTAGATAAACCCACCCATGTTTTTAAGCGGATAAAGTTTTTCCGCGCAGCCATGAGCGTTTTTCTGACCCTTTTTTTTATATTACACACCTCCGGTTGGTTGACATTGCCCATTTTGGAGCGTATCGAAAAAATCTTTTATGACTTCAGATTACGGGCAACCCTAGCCAACACCATTGATCCTCGCATTGTCATCGTCACCGTCAATGAGGAAAGCCTTGCCCAAGAAGGCCGTTGGCCGTGGAGCCGGGAAAAGTTGGCCTATCTCGTGGACTTGCTGTTCGATTATTACGGCATCAAACTGCTTGGCTTGGATATGGTTTTTGCCGAACCGGACACCAGTTCGGGCGTACAGTTGCTAGATAAATTGGCTTCTGGCCCATTGCGCCATAATCACGACTTTTTAGCCACTGTCACGGCGCTACGCCCACAACTGTCCTATGACGACGTGTTGGCAAAAAGCCTGGCTAACCGCCCCGTTGTCTTAGGTTATTTCAACAGCCATTTCAAGGAAAAAAAGCCCTCAATCGGACTCCTCCCGCCACCGTTGGCGACTGCGGAAAACTTGCCATTTACTGAATTTTTATACGATGTCCAAAGCGTCACCGCCAACTTGCCCATCCTGCAAAAAGCGGCAAGATCCGCAGGTTTTTTTAACAACCCCAGCATCGACCCCGATGGCGTTTACCGCAAGCTACCTTTATTGGCCCGATACCAAAACAAAATATACGCAGCTTTTTCTTTAGCGCTATTTAGAACCCTGCTGGACTCGCCAACAATCGAGTTCATCAGCAACGATGATTATGGCAAATCCCGTAACGATGTTCGGCTGGAAGGCCTAAAAATTGAAGGCTTTACTATCCCGGTCGATGAAAATGGCGCCATCTTAATCCCCTATCGAGGCAATCCTGGCAGTTTCCATTATATTTCCGCCGCCGATGTCCTAAATGGTGTCACCGACCCCGTCAAATTGAAAGACAAAATCGTCATTTTTGGCACCACAGCCACCGCCTTACAAGACTCAAGGGCCACGCCCGTACAGAGCACCTATCCCGGCGTAGAAATCCATGCCAATATTCTGAG
>DBNZ01000054.1 GCA_002299495.1 Methylococcaceae bacterium UBA659 | reverse complement strand
CTGGCGGTTTATGGCAACAAGGGGTCAACCGACCAGCATGCTTATGTGCAACAACTGCGTGAGGGCGTGGCGAATTTTTTTTTGGTTTTTATCGAAGTGCTGAAAGACCGGGTTGGAGCGTCCATTGAAGTGGAACCCGAGGTTACCACCGGCGATTTTCTATCTGGATTTCTGCAAGGGACCCGGCAAGCGCTGTATGAAAACCATCGGGATTCGATAACTTTGACCCTGCCCGAGGTGAATCCTCAAACAATCGGCGCCCTGATTGCCTTGTTTGAACGGGCGGTCGGCCTTTATGCAGCATTGATCAATATCAATGCGTATCACCAACCGGGTGTAGAAGCGGGGAAAAAAGCCGCCGGTGTTTTATTGGCGTTGCAGAAAAAAATTCTGGCTATCCTAAAGACTTCTGATAATCTTGTCGATTTGGCTACGCTCGCAGCCCAGGCCGGAGCGGCTGACCAGGTTGAACATGTTTATAAGATCGTGCGGCATTTGGCCGCCAATCAGCGGGGGGTCTTGTTGCAAGGCGACATGGCAAAGCCAGATTCCCTGATGATCCGTTATCAAGCGACCTAATAAGCCGGGTATTGTTGCTCCGGCCTTACTCAGTGTTAACCTCCGTTCGCCTTGATTGGGTCGCAAGGCGCAGGTGCTGCGACTGGCACAGCACGAACGGTTCAAACTGTAAAGGGTCGGGTCAATAGTTGAGGTTTAGGCTTTTCCAAAACGTGTGGAAAAAATGAGTTTCTGCGTAACATCGGGTAATTAAATTTGAAAATTTGGCCGGGTTTGTTTGCATTTTTTGCGAGAAACCTAAAAAGCCCTTGTTGGGCTTGCCCTAGAATATCAACCACCAAAGGGTGTTTTAATTTTCGTTGTGCGGTGATAGCATAAAAACGCTAGTGAATGCCGTTAGCTATTTCCAACATTCTGCGCCTCTTGCTGTTTTAAACTCCCTTAAGCCACCACGATAGACCAGAAAATCATGCCTGCGTCGACTGCCCCAAAAATTTTCAGTAAAGTGCCGCACTCGAACCATACGGTAGGATTTAAATCCTGCTTCATCAAACCGTTGCTTTAAATTAATTCATGGCCAGCCATAAAAGTCCGTTATACCGTTTGCGCGAATTAGCTGAATTTGAGCGCCGAGACATAGGCGTTTTGCTGACTTATGGCATAGGCGCAGGCTTGATGTCGTTAGCTACACCGGTAGCGGTGGGGGCGTTGGTTAATTTCATAGCCTTTGGGGCATTGTTCCAACCGTTGCTGGTATTGAGCTTGGTGGTGTTTGTCTTGCTCAGTTTCAGCAACGCCATGACGGCATTCCAATTTTATGTGGTGGATATGGTGCAAAGGCGTTTGTTCCTGCGTATTTTTGACGCTTCCGCCCAGCACCTGCAACATGCGACCGCCGAAACATATCGGCGGCAATACCTGCCGGAGTTGGCCAACCGGTTTTTGGATGTGACCACCCTACAAAAAACCTCCTCGCTATTGCTGATGGAAGCCTTTGGGTATGTCATGCAAACGCTGATTGGCATGATTTTGTTGGCGTTTTATCATCCGATGCTGCTGGCTTTTGATGTGTTTTTGGTGGTCTCGATCTTTTTGGTTTTGCGGATCTGGGTCAGGAAAGGCACGGAATCGGCGATTGCACAATCGTCGGCTAAATATGCGGCGATGGCTTGGCTGGAATCCCTATCCACCAATCTTGTCTTGGGTAGGGCGAGCAGTGAACAGCAATTTTTCAAGACAAAGACGGAAAGTTTGGCTTTCGACTATCTGAATGCGGCCAAAAAACATTTCTACGTCGTTTCGCGGCAAAACATCAGCGCTTTGGCCTTGCATGCGGTGGCCAGCTCCCTGCTTTTAGGCCTTGGGGGGTGGTTAGTGATAGACAGGCAGCTCAGCCTAGGGCAGTTGATCGCCGCAGAGTTGGTGGTTAGCGCGATGGTTTATGGTCTGACCCGGTTGGGTAAAACCATGCAAGCTTATTATGACTTGAATGCCAGTCTGAACAAGTTGGGTTACATTATGGATTTGCCCCAAGAAAGCCATGGCGGCACCTGGCCGGTAATGGCGGAAGGCCCTTTTCATGTCAGCTTGCACGGCGTTTCCCTACCAGAAAGCGCGCTGGTGGATGGGCTCAAGAAACTGGACGTTGAAATCCCAGCCGGTGACAAACTGGTGATCACGGAGGGCGTAGTACATGGGAGCCTGTTGGATATCTTGTACGGATTCCGAAATCCTGCCAGCGGCTATGTGCATATTGACCGAAAAGACATGCGCGACCTCCATTTGGGGCTTTTGCGTGAAAGCATCCGTTTAGTACGGAATGGCGAACCCTATGCGGCAAGCGTCCTGGATAATTTATGTGTTGGGCAAGATTTGGATTTTTCTATGGTCCGGCATACGTTGGCACAAGTAGGTTTGCTGGACGTAGTAGTGGCCCTGCCTGATGGCTTGAAGAGCAGTCTTAGCATTGATGGCGCCCCGTTGACCTATGAGCAATGCCTACGCTTGACCTTGGCTAGGGCTTTGCTGGGGAAACCTCGGTTGTTGCTGCTTGATGGCGTCCTCGATAATTTGGCCGGCAGTTATCTGCCCCAGATTTTAGATGTGTTGTTTGCCGCTGATGCGCCGTGGACATTGGTCATCGTCAGCCAAGATGCCGGCGTGATAGATCGTTGCCAAAGGCGGGCCCGAATTGTTGACGGGGTTTGGCAAGAAAACATGATGCAGGTTTAGGTGAAAAAGCATGGGTAGTCATTCGGATTTTAGCTTAGCTCTACCAAAGGTTTTTGAGCAAGCGGACACCTGGCCATGGGCCCGTTTAGGTGCTCGCTCGCTGATATTTTTTTTTGTGGCGTTGTTGATAGGGCTGTCTTTTATACCATGGCAACAAAATATCCGTGGGGTTGGGCGGGTTATTGCTTATGTGCCTGGGGAGCGTCAACAGATTATCAGTTCTCCGGTTGAAGGCCGCGTGACCCGCTGGCGTGTTAAGGAAGGGTCGGTTGTCAAGGAAGGGGATGTTTTAGTGGAAGTGGCGGATAACGATCCGTTGTTAATACAACGCCTTTATGCCGAACAACAAACGATATTGGCCCGAAAAACGGCCATCGACAGTCGGGTGCAAACTTACCGTGAGCAAGTCAAAATGGCCGAACAGGCCAGGCCCCAAGCCCTAGCGGCGGCCAAATCACGGGTTGCCATGTCCATAGATCGGAAAACCGCATCAGAGCAAGCTGTCCTAGCAAGCCAGGCGGCGCAAGAAACAGCGGCATTAAACTTGGTCAGGCAACAACATTTACAGGAAAAAGGCTTGGCCTCAAGACGGATACTGGAGTTGTCACAATTGGCCATGGCGCAACATGACACCGAATTGGAGCGAGCTAAGGCCAGTCTCCAAGCCGCCATCAGTGAAGTAATGGCGTTCCAAGCGGAGGCGGAAAGATTAAATGCCGACACCGCCGCGTCAGTGCAGAAAGCCCTAGCAGAACTCAATAAATCCGTCGAAGAACAAAATGATGTCCAGGCTGATTTGCTGAAACTGCAAACCAGTTTGGCCCGTCAACAAAACCAAGTCATCACCGCCCCCAGAAATGGCACGGTGTTGCGGCTGTTAGCCAATCCCGGGGCGGAATTGCTCAAATCAGGCCAGCCCATTGCGGTCTTAGTGCCTGACACGGATCAGCGGGCCGTGGAGTTATGGGTGGACGGCAACGATTTGCCGATAATCGTTACTGGCAGTCACGTCCGGTTGCAATTCGAGGGTTATCCTGCAATCCAATTTGCCGGGTGGCCGGAGCTATCAGTCGGATCATTCGGTGGGCGCGTGGTCTTGCTTGATGCCACAGATGACGGCAGCGGTCAATTCCGGATAGTGGTGATGCCTGACCCGGATGATATTCCGTGGCCGAATATCCGTTTTTTACGCCAAGGGGTGCGAACTAACGGTTGGGTTTTATTAGCCGAAGTCAGCTTAGGCTATGAATTATGGCGCAATTTCAATGGCTTTCCACCTTTGATATTGCCGGAACCCAAATTGCCGGACGCGCTAAAAGAGGGCAGCAATCAATACGGCGAGGCTGCTGGGGGAAGAAGTTGATGGCTAGAGTGTTGTTTTTAGTGGCCAGTTTCTGGTGGTTTAATACCGGATACGGACAGACTGAAAGCCCTCACTTAACTTTGGAGCAAGTGCTTCTG
Source organism: Methylococcaceae bacterium UBA659 (assembly GCA_002299495.1). Taxonomy (GTDB): domain Bacteria; phylum Pseudomonadota; class Gammaproteobacteria; order Methylococcales; family Methylomonadaceae; genus Methylovulum. The sequence continues at coordinate 7,622 of DBNZ01000054.1, read as the reverse complement.
GCCGCAGCAGAAGCGTTTCCTACCTTGTTGGCGACGGAGCAGAGACGGCTTGTGGCTGAAGGTGAATTGACGGCGGCGGAGGGTGGTTTTGACACCGTTTTTAAATCGCAAAACCGCTGGTCTGTGATTGGCTTGTATGAAAACCAAAATTACGATGTGGGCCTAGAGCAACCTACAGCCTTATGGGGCGCGACATTTTTTGGCGGTTGGCGCAGGGGCACTGGCGATTTTCCGGTTTATGATGGCAAAGGCACTACGGCTAATGAGGGTGAGGCGCGGCTAGGGGTGAGCGTGCCATTGTGGCGGAATCGCAGCATAGACCGCCGCCGGGCGAATCTTCAGCAAGCAGAGTTAGGGCAAGTGATCGCAGGCCATGATCTGGATTTGGCCAAATTGGATATCCGTCGGCAAGCCTCATACCGGTATTGGGATTGGGTGTTGGCTGGGGAGCGCTTGGCCATTGCCAGCCAGTTGTTGGCTATTGCCGAGCAACGTGATGCCGGCATCCGTGAGCGGGTCGCGGCCGGGGATCTTCCGGAATTTGATGCCTTAGACAACCAACGCGCTATTATCGAGCGGCAGGAACGGCGGGTAGCCGCGCAGCGATGGCTGGAACAAACCGCGATCCAATTGTCCCTTTACTGGCGGGACGGCAACGGCGAACCGCAATTACCGGTTGACAGCCAGTTACCAAGTTTTCCGGATCAACCGCCCAGGTTGCCGCTGGCTTATGCAGAGGCCTTGAAAATAGCCGTGGCCAACCGGCCTGAATTGCGGCGTATTAGTTTGCAAAGCAAACAAATGGCGACCGAGCAAGAGCTGCAAAAAAATCAGATGGCTCCCGGCGTGGACGTAGCGGTGATAGGGGCGCAGGACTTTGGCAGTGGCAAGTCAGATCTAAACCGGAATGAGCTTTATGTCGGCCTAAACCTTGATATTCCGCTACAACAACGGATTGCCATAGGACGCAGCCAAGCGGCCGGAGCCAATGTACAACGGCTGAAATGGGAAGGTCAGCTGTTGCAAGACCGGATTGCCGCCGAGACGAAAGATGTTTTTTCCGCCCTTTCGGCTACCCAGCAACGGCGAGAATTGGCCAAAATGCAACGGCAAGCGGCCAAACAGTTGGAAGAGGGAGAGCGTACCCGGTTTCAATTGGGTGAAAGCAACTTGTTATTTGTCAACCTGCGTGAATTGGCAAGTGGCGATGCGGCGCTCGCGGTCGCGGAAGCCAGCAATAATTTATTCAAAGCCTATGCTGATTATCAGGCGGTGTTAGCTTTAGATATCAATTGAACACTTACAGAAAACTTTAAGAACCTTGAGGTTACACGGTAACAGCGCCGCCGTATTTGTCGGGATGGGCTGGTTTGGTTAGGCGGAGCAAAAAAGCACGTTAATTTCCACTGGCGCTACCGCTTTAAGCGCTTTGATCAATACGTCTTTCTCATCCATCGGCCAGCTTTTTCAAGCCGAATCGGTTATAACCGTGCTATATTCCGGCTTTAGTTTATGCCGATTTTGGAAACCGCCATGACCAAAACTATCCCCTTCTTGTTAGGCTTATCGCTAATTACTGCCTGTGCGACAACGCATAAAGAGCCTGGCGCGGCTGAATTTGAGGGCTATTTTACCGATGCCGCCAATTGCTATCAGACTTCAATCCATAGGGAGCAGGTGAAAGTCCAAACAGGGAAAACGATGACAGTCGTCGATATCCCTATCAGCCACAACGCCGGCGCTTTCAGCAACTGCATGATCCGCGCAGGCCATACCACGCCCAAAGTTAGTCCCCAAGAATACCTTGAAATGTCCTCGCGTTGCTTAAATGAGGCGAGAGGGACGGCGAACCCGGATGAAGTCTATGGTCTTTGTATCAGGGCGGGTGCTCTAGGCGTCGAAATTATTGATGAAAAAACCGAATAAGGTTTTGCTCCGTAGTTGACCGCTGCGCTATTTATGGGGCATTGCGCGGCTGTTAAAAATAGGGTTTCTTAGACGAATCATTATGAATTTAATCCCCTTTATATTTTGCGTACTTTTTATGACCGTCAGCAATAGCAATCCGGTGTCAGCAGACGCGGAAAGGAAACTACCCGCTTGCCATAACACACCCAATTGTGTGTCCAGCCAAGCCAGCATTCTTGAAAAATACCATTACATTGAACCGTTAAAACTGATAGGCGATGCTTATGTTGCCTGGAAAACCCTGAAGCAAATTTTAGAAAAACAAGACCGGGTTGTTATTACCCATGAAACCATTGACACATTGCATGCGGAAGCGACCAGTTTTACGTTCCGGTTTGTCGATGATTTTGATGCCTTGCTCGACCAACGCGCAAGCCTGATCCATGTCCGCTCCGCGTCGCGGGTAGGCCACCACGATTTCGGCGTTAACCGAAAACGCATCGAGAAATTACGCAAGAAAATGCGGGCGGCGGGTGTTGTCGAGTAAATCTAATGAGAGCGCAACTTCCGTCGTGACTTGCGGCTTGAAGCCAATAACGCACTGAATCAAGCATTACAGCTTTCGCAACAGGTGTTGCCCTGTTTCATTTTCGACCCAAGGCAAATCCAGCCGCATCCTTACCAAAGCGTGCCCGCCATAACATTCATGTTGCCATCGCTGAACGACCTGCAAATGCAATTGCAGCAACCGGTTGCGACGCCCAGCCGTATTTCAGAATTTTTAATCCTTGGCTACAACAACAAAAATTTGATGCCGAATGCCAATTCATTTACCGCTGGATTCCAGAATTAAGGCAATCCCCCCGGAAACCATTCATCAATGGCATAAATCGCATCAAGGTGACCCCTATCCTGCACCGATGATCGACCACAATCATCAAGCCCAAAGGCTAAAAGCGCAATACAAGGCGGCAGGCTAAGCTTCATCCCCCTGTTGGGGAGGCGCTTTTGATAAAACGCCCTGGACGGCTTTATTCAGGGCGATTAGGTTTTTTTCCTCATAAATTTGCAGGCACATCATATAGATGACAGGCATCCAGAGTGGGTTGATCACGATGCCGCCGAACACGCTTTTCCAAGTGCGCTTCAAGTTCTTGAATAAGTTTAAGGAATCAACCAAGGGCGGGACTTCGTTTTGTGCAAAAATGGCTGAAATCGGACCTAGCAAGGCTTTGTCATGGCCAGCCATTTCGGTCATCGTAGCCTTTAGTTTGGCTTCCATCCGCAAGTAATTAATCCTGGCCAAACTCGCTGAAATGGCAAAAGTAAGGGCTACCAAAGGCAGGATAACGATAGGCGGCGCAACCGGTGCGAATGTCGAGGACAGCATGACAACACAAAAACCGGCCATCAAAATATCCTCGCCATGTTCAACATCACGGTCAATGGCTGCAACGATGGCGGCGATAGAATGCTCACTTTGCCCGTCCCAATAACTCAATGGCTTTAGCATGACTGTTTCTCCTTTGTAGTACCGAATTCTTATATCTTTTTTTCTCAAAATGTCAAAACCAGCCTAGCCAACGCTGGATTATTTTAAATCTTGGTATATAATGCTCCGCTAACTGTTAAGCACAGAGAGCCTCGGTGGCGAAATTGGTAGACGCAAGGGACTTAAAATCCCTCGGGGGTAACCCCGTGCCGGTTCGACTCCGGCCCGAGGCACCAAATAATTCAAGGACTTAGGTTTTTCCCCAAGTCCTTTTTTATTGCCTGAAATTTTCGGGGTAACTCCTGGGTAACTTTGAACTATAAAAACCAGACCAAACCGCAACATTTGCCAAAATTCTAAGGGCAAAAAAACCTATATTACCCTGCCTTGAATATTTAATTATCACGTTACCCATATACAAGCCGCAGGATCAGGTAAGCCCAACCAAAGTAACGGCTGACGGCAGAGGTCTGACCGCTCATAAATGATAAGCGCGAAAAGTATCACTTTTTTGGTATAGTTTGGGCGAAGGAAGCCCATAAAATCAGGCGGTTGACAGCCGCTGGCGGCAGGGTGCAGAACCTGTCCCGCAGATCGTGATTCCGGGACGAACATCATCGGGCAGTGCCCGTTCAGCACTTTAAATAACGAATAAACAGGCAATGGTTTGCCGGATAGCCTCAAAAATCCGTTTTTCCAGCCGAATCCAACGCAGTGATATAGTATGCATCTATAGGAAATCCAACACTTTTAATAAACAACGCATGATCGAAGACATCAAGAAAACCCTGTGGGCGACCGCCGACAAACTCCGCGCCAATATGGACGCTGCCGAATACAAACACATCGTCCTTGGTCTGATCTTCGTCAAATACATCTCCGACACTTTCCAAACCCGCCGCGCCGAACTCACGCGCAAATTTGCCGACAGTCAAGACGATTATTATCTGGACGATGCCGCCCCTGACCTAATCAACGCCGAACTCGAAGACCGCGACTATTACAAAGAAATCAACGTGTTCTGGGTGCCTGAAGCCACCCGCTGGGAAAGCCTCCGCGCACAGGCCAAGCAAGCCGACATCGGCAAACGCATCGATGACGCGCTGTTACTGATTGAAACCGAAAACCCCAAACTAAAAGGCATCCTCGACAAACGCTATGCGCGGGTGCAATTGCCCGATGGCAAACTCGGCGAGTTGGTTGATCTGGTCTCGCAAATCGGCTTTGGTGAATCCACCGACACCGCCAAAAACCACGCCCGTGATTTGCTGGGGCAAGTGTACGAATACTTTTTAGGCCAATTCGCCAGTGCCGAAGGCAAACGCGGCGGGCAGTTCTACACGCCCGCATCCATCGTCAAAACCCTAGTCGCCATACTCGCCCCGCATCATGGACAAGTCTTATGACCCTTGCTGCGGCTCAGGCGGTATGTTTGTGCAATCCGAACGATTCATAGAAGCGCACGGCGGCAAACTGGGCGATGTCTCCATCTACGGACAAGAAGCCAATCCGACCACCTGGCGACTAGCGGCGATGAACCTTGCCATTCGTGGCATTGATTTTAATTTGGGCAAAGAACCCGCCGACACCTTCGTCCGCGACCAGCACCCCGACTTACGCGCCGAATTTGTCCTCGCCAATCCGCCGTTCAACATCTCCGACTGGTGGCACGGCAGCTTGGAAGGCGACCCGCGCTGGGTTTACGGCACGCCACCGCAAGGCAACGCCAACACCGCTTGGCTGCAACACATGCGCTACCACCTTAAACCGACAGGCCGCGCCGGCATCGTGCTCGCCAACGGCTCTATGAGTTCCAGCCAAAACAGCGAAGGCGACATCCGCCGCGCCATGGTCGATGCCGACAAAGTCGAAGTCATGATCGCCTTGCCCGGACAACTGTTCTTCAACACCCAAATTCCCGCTTGCTTGTGGTTTTTGGTCAAAGAAAAACGCACCCGCCAAGGTGAAGTGCTGTTTATCGATGCCCGCAAACTCGGCAGCATGATTAGCCGGGTGCAATGCGAATTGACCGACGAAGTCATCGAACGCATCGCCAACACCGTCGCCGCATGGCGTGGCGACAGCAGCACAGAGGAAAGTTACGCCGATATTGCCGGATTTTGCCGCAGCGTCACCTTGGTAGAAATCGCCGAACATGGGCATGTCCTTACACCAGGTCGTTACGTCGGCGCATAAGCGGTAGAAGACGATGACGAAGCCTTTGCCGGCAAAATGCAAAAGCTTACCGAAAAACTGGGCGAGCAAATGGCGAAGGGTGCGGAATTGGATCAACTGATACGCCAGAAATTAGGGGGCTTAGGTTATGAGTTCTGAGGATAATGCCTTAGGCTTGCCCACGGGTTATGCTGACTGGCTGGCGCAGTTAAAAAGCCAAATTACCCAAGCCCGCCAACGCGCCGCTTTTGCAATCAATGCCGAACTCATCAACCTGTATAGGCAAATCGGCGGCGAGATAGTCAGCCGCCAAGCCGAACAAGGCTGGGGTAGCAAGGTTATTGACCGTTTGGCACGCGACTTGAAAGATGCTTTCCCCGATATGCGCGGCTGGTCGTCCAGCAATCTTAAATATATGCGCTTTTTTGCCCAGCATTGCCCTGACGGTTTAATTGGTCAGCAACCCGCTGACCAATTGCCTTGGTTTCACATCGTCACACTGCTGACCAAGCTTGCCGACACCGAAGAGCGCGAATGGTACGCCCTGCAAGCCGTGCAGCAAGGCTGGTCGAGGACTTCATTGGAAGTGCATATCAAAAACCGCTTGCGCCAACGCCAAGGGGCAGCCGTCAGCAACTTCGCGGCGCGTCTGCCGTCCCCTCATGCCAACCTCGCACAAGAAGCCCTTAAAGACCCTTACCTGTTCGACTTTCTGGGCTTGGGCGACGACGCGCAGGAACGCGAGATCGAAAACGCGCTCATCCGCCACATCATCCGTAGCCCAATATCTAGTGCCACAGCCTGTAGCACAAACACATGGGCTTAAAATTTCACAGCAAAAAACTGTCCGGTTAGTGTTTCAGTACACGACAACAGGGGAAACTCAATGGAATATCTAAACGTAGACCAACTGCGGCGGTGCATGAAAACCTTGGATGCGTCGTTGCTGTTCTATCAAAAGGCAGAAGGCGACAGCATCGAGCAAGAAGTCTTCCGAAACGCCATTATTAAAGGCTACGAACTGGCTCAAGAAACCGCTTTTAAATTACTGAAAAAAGCCCTGAAAGCCTTTGGACATGGCGGCAAAAAACTGGAAGCCACGCCTGTTAAAGACATTCTCCGGCTTGCCGCCGTCCATGATTTACTGACATTGCCAGAGGTTGAACGTTGGTTTGCCTACCGCGACAACACCGCGCACGATTACGGCGAACAGTTCGCCAAGGAAACGCTGACACTGATCCCTGCTTTTTTACAGGACATCACCACACTGGCAGACGTATTGGAACAAAAGCTAGGCAAAGGGGCAGAAAATAATGGTGCTTGATACCGCGCAACTGCACTTGCCCGACCGTTATTTGCAAATGGTTTTAACGATTTTGCAAACCCACTTGCCCCATGCCGAAGTGTGGGCGTATGGCAGCCGCGTCAATGGCGATTATTACGATGCCAGCGACTTGGATTTGGTGGTGCGCCAACCCAACGATCTGAGCCGTCACCAAAACAACCTTGGCGACGTGACCGACGCATTTTCAGAAAGCAATTTACCCATCATTATGCAGATAGTGGATTGGGCGAGGATTCCAAGCGAATTTCAGGAAGAGATTTTGGCGAATTACGCCATTGTGCAAAATGGGGCGAAGGGATGAGTTTGGATAAGCAAAAAATAGTAGGTCGGGTTAGCGATAGCGTAACCCAACTGGCAAATGCGGGTAAGGAAACCAATGTCGGGTTACGCTCCGCTAACCCGACCTACGCGGATGAGTGGATTGAAGTACAACTTAAAGATGTTACAACAGTACTTGGTGATGGACTTCATGGAACTCCTGAGTACGATAGTTTTGGTAATTACTACTTCATCAATGGTAATAATTTACGAGATGGCAGAATCACTGTTGATGATAAAACACGACGTGTTTCAATGTCTGAGTATCAAAAACATAAGAAAAATCTTGATGATAGAACAATTCTTGTTTCTATAAATGGTACTTTATGGAATGTTGCCTTGTATCATGGTGAAAAAGTTGTCCTAGGAGCCTGTCGGTCAGGA
>DBNZ01000122.1 GCA_002299495.1 Methylococcaceae bacterium UBA659 | reverse complement strand
AAACGCAACCTAGCTCTGGAAATTCCGGTTTGGGAAACCGACCTTTGCACCCAATGCGGCAAATGCGTGATGGTTTGTCCGCACGGCGTCATCCGCAGCAAAATTTACTCGCCTGAATCTTTAGACAACGCCCCGGAAACCTTCAAGCACATGGCCATATTGGGCAAGGATTTCCCCGCCGGTTTGGCCATGACCTACCAAGTCGCACCGGAAGATTGCACCGGCTGCACCTTGTGCGTGGACATCTGCCCGATCCGCGACAAAGCCAACGCCAGCCGCAAAGCCTTGAACATGGCGCCGCAACCTCCGCTGCGGGGCAGCGAACGCAAAAACTGGGAATTCTTCCTGTCGCTGCCCGAATACGACCGCAAGCAACTCAAGGCCAACACCATCAAGGGTGCTATGGTCATGCAGCCACTGTTTGAGTTCTCCGGCGCCTGCGCCGGTTGCGGCGAAACGCCTTATTTAAAACTGGCCTCGCAATTGTTCGGCGACCGCATGATCGTCGCCAACGCCACCGGCTGTTCGTCGATTTACGGCGGCAACCTGCCGACCACTCCGTGGGCGAAAAACGCCGAAGGCCGCGGCCCCGCCTGGAACAACTCGCTGTTTGAGGACAACGCCGAATTCGGTTTAGGCATCCGCGTCGCGGTCGACAAACAAGTTGAATCCGCCAAAGAGTTGCTTTCATCATTGCCCGACGTTGTAGGATGGGCTAACGAAAGAAGCCCAGCTGACGCGAACGCAGGGCTTCGTACCTCAGCCCATCCCACAGATTGGGTGGAGGCCATTTTAACCGCCGACCAATCCGACGAAGCGGGCATTTACGAACAACGCCAGCGCATCGCCGAATTGAAACAAAAACTGGCCAACATTGACCACCCGCAAGCCAAAACCTTATTGGATAAGGCCGATTATTTATGCAAAAAAAGCGTCTGGATCATAGGCGGCGACGGCTGGGCCTATGACATCGGCTACGGCGGCTTAGATCACATCCTGGCCTCTGGCCGCAACGTCAATATTTTGGTGCTGGACACCGAAGTCTATTCCAACACCGGCGGCCAAACCTCAAAGGCCACGCCATTGGGCGCCGTAGCGAAGTTCTCCTCCGGCGGCAAACCGACCGCCAAAAAAGATCTGGCTTTGTTGGCGATGGATTACCCGAACGTCTACGTCGCCCATGTCGCCTACGCAGGCAAAGACACGCAAACCCTCAATGCCTTCCTCGAAGCCGAAGCCCACGACGGTCCCTCCATCATCATCGCCTATTCGCCTTGCATCGCGCACGGCGTGGACTTGTCCTACAACCACCGGCAACAAAACCTAGCGGTCAACAGCGGGCATTGGCCGCTATTCCGCTTTGACCCAGGTAAAATCAAGGACGGCAAAAACCCCATGCACCTAGATTCGCCGCCGCCGTCCATCCCGTTGCGTGATTTCGTCATGTCCGAAACCCGTTTCAGCATGTTGTGGCAAACCCACCCAGAGGCCGCCGAGCGGTTTTTGGCGCAGGCGCAACAAGAAGTGAAGCGCCGCTACCGTTTTTATCAACAATTGGCTGGACTGGACTGGAGCGAAGACACCACCGCTGCTGCCGTGAAAGCGCAACTGAAAATAGCTGCCGCTAAGGAGGCGGGCCATGATTGATTTGATCGCTGAGTGAGGTAGGATGTGAGGTACGAAGCGCATCAATCGTGTTACCAGAAAGATATACATCCCCGCGTCGGAATATCTTCTCCGTCATTATTTGGCGAATGGTATCTTGGTATTAAAGCCCTTCACACTTAACCGGACGCTTACCATGCAAACTATAGAATCTGAAAAAAACTTGAACCTATCTATCTTGCCTGCAAATGCCAGGCAGGAACTTATTGATTTTTATTATTTTTTAGTTGAACAATACGTTCCAGAAAAAAAGCAGATGACGCAGCCTAAAACAATAGCCCCGCGCTTAGTCAAAGAATTTAAGCCGCTAAATAGAAATACCGTGTATGAGCGATAGCTATTTTGTTGACTCCAATATTTGGCTTTATGCTTTCATGGAATCTTCCGCCAAAACAGCAAAAGCCTTAGACCTAATCAATGCACAAAACGTCGTACTCAGTACACAAGTGATTCATGAAGTTTGCGTCAATCTGCTTAAAAAAGCGCAATATACCGAAGATGAAATAACGCAAACGATTCAAAATTTTTATGCCAATTACGAAGTTTCTATTATAAATCAAAGTATTATACTTCAGGCATCCGCCATCAGGGAAAAACATTTCATTTCCTATTGGGACAGTTTAATTATTGCGACCGCGAGAACTAAAAATTGCCCAGTGATTTATTCCGAAGATATGCAGCATAACCAAATAATTGAAAACTTAAAGATTATTAACCCGTATAAAGACGAATAAGGCTAATTGGTAGATGATTATCCGTTCATTGTAAAAACACAGAAAACATTGGCAAGCCATCATTTCGACGAACGCATGGCTATTTATCCGAACCCCTTACTTTTCGGAGACCGTTATGGTTGATTTAACCACAAATTATCTCGGCTTGACCCTAAAAAACCCACTGGTACCCTCGGCCTCACCGTTGACCAAAGCGTTGGACGACGCCAAACGCCTGGAAGACGCCGGTGCCTCCGCCGTGGTGACGCACTCGTTGTTCGAGGAAAAAATCGAATCCGAAGCCCTGCAACTGGAACGGTTCTTCTACCAACAAGCCTTAGGGCATGGCGAGGCGGATTCTTTCCATCCGGTACCCTATCAGATCAAAACTTATCAAGACCAATACTTGGAAAACCTGCAAAAACTCAAATCGACCCTAGATATTCCGGTGATTGCCAGCCTGAACGGCACTTCCATAACCGGCTGGGTCGATTATGGCCGTACCTTGCAAGAAGCCGGCGCAGATGCGTTGGAATTGAACGTCTACCACATCGCCGCCGACAGCCAAGAAGACAGCCAAGCGGTGGAAAACCGCTACCTAGAAATATTAATCGAGCTGAAACGGCATGTGACCTTACCCGTCACCATGAAGCTATCGTCCCAATTCAGCTCGCCCGTACATTTCATCAAACAACTGGAAGCGGCCGGCGCCGATGGTGTCGCCCTGTTCAACCGCTTTTACCAACCCGATATCGACTTGGAAACTTTAGCAGTGATCCCCAGCCTGAACTTATCAAGCGCCGCCGAAGCCTTGCTCAGAATCCGTTGGGTGGCGTTGATGCACGGTCGCGTCAACCTGTCATTGGCCGTCACCGGCGGCTTCCATCACATGCCCGAAGCGTTGAAAGCCCTGCTGGCCGGCGCCGATGTCGTGCATTTGTGCAGCGCCCTATTGGAACATGGCCCTAAACGTCTTAGCGAAATCCTTTACGAACTGGAAAGCTGGCTGGAACGCCATGAATACCAATCGGTTCGCCAACTAAAAGGCAGCGTCAGCCAGCAAAAAGCCATCGACCCGTCAGCTTACGAACGGGCGAATTATGTGCAGGTGTTAGACAGTTATTCGAGTCCGTCGGGCGTGTTGCGTTGACCCCAATAGATTCTAGGGAGCGTTCTCAATCAATCCTAAGCAAATAAGCCCTGTTGGTGTATTTTTAGTATCCATTTGCCTTGGAAAATCATGGGCCGAACGGTTTTAAGATTCGTGGCCGCCATAACGGCCAACCAAAGCATCCCTGTCATACCCTCGAAAAAGAACCGGAAGACGCCAAGGGCGTTGGACAAAACCCGTTATAAAGAACGTAACCGGGTTGAGCGGTTATTCCAGAAGTTTTGGCAAGGAATTATCTGGCTATGCTCTGTTTGGTTTCCACGGTAATAGGGATCCATTGAGAACGACCCCTAATAGCGATACTCCATATTATCGCTATTAAAATGGAATGATAAAAATTAAAAACCATAAATAAATGTTGTTTTTTATGGCAGGAAGGTGTGGCAGTTTTTTTGTGCGGGGAATGGTTTACCAGACCGGACAACTAAAAAACGGATTGCCAATCCTTCAACAAGGCAACATGCCCGAACTGATTAGTTTTTGACACATGCCTGTTGTCAGCGGTAATGAAGGTGCAGTCATTGGCAATAGCCAGGGCGTGGTAGCTGGCATCGTAAAAAGACGGGAAGCCCGATTTTGGGTGGCCTGTTTCACACATTTCAATGGCCTTCAAGATACACGGCTTATCCAAGTCAACCAGCCTTAAATTGGCTTTTTGGTATAGTTCGATCAGCTCATAAGCCTGTTGTGTCGAGAAATTGCTCACACTGGCAATAGTCAGCACTTCGTAAAGGAACAAACCAGGAACGATGACTTGATAATTTCTTTTGCTGAGTTCCATTATAAGCTCAATAGCTTGTTCCTTGTCGTCTTCCTCTAAAAAGAGCTTATTGAAAACACAGGAATCTAAAACAACCTTATTTTGCATGTTTCATTTTGTTATCAAGTAATTCTTGCTCTTTCCCTTCCCTGAGCATCCTGACCATTTGTTCAGAGGAATGCTCGGTTTTTACAGGCTGGATGGTGGCAAGCATTTTTAGAAATTTCTGGGCGTTCTCTTCTCGTTCGATTTCTTCAAGGGCATTGGCAATCGCCTTGTTCATTAAGGCCGTTTTTTGGCCTCTTGGGATACGGTCAAGCCGTTCCCTGTTTTCTTGGGTAAGGTACAAAGTCGTCCTGACCTTGCCTTGTTCCGGTGCTGTTAAGGTAGTCATAATGGTGTCTTTAAAAGTTAATAATGAATAGTACTATTATATGACACATATCCAATTGTCAAATTTAAAATAAATCATATCAAATTATATTTTCTTTTATTAAACAACAACTTAATGTTGATTTTTGCCCTAAGCGGTTATAATGGCTACTAAGTATTTTCTAACCTAGGAAACCATGAGCATGAAAATCATCTCCGCTAAAGAAGCCAAGAACTCGTTCGGTAGCTTTATTGATTCGGCACAAAAAGAACCTGTGATGATTACCAAGAGAGACCGCCCGATAGGGATATTTTTCTCCATGCAGGATGTGGAGTCACTGACAAGGAAGAACTCCGCAACGGGATCAGGCTTTGCCTCTGGCTATGTTTTGGCGGATAAAGGCTATGATTCAGACCGGTTCGTGGCCGCCATAACGGCCAACCAAGGCATCCCTGTCATACCCTCGAAAAAGAACCGGAAGACGCCAAGGGCGTTGGATAAAACCCGTTATAAAGAACGTAACCGGGTTGAGCGGTTATTTCAGAAGTTAAAGCATTTCATGCGTGTGGCCACGCGCTGTTAGGCTCGGGGAGTCGCTATTTTTGTGCAAGCTGGTTTAGGCATCCCGCCCCGCCCCGCCCCGATGCGTCCGCGTCACCTCGTCCCAACCCCACAAGGGGTCGAAACATAGGCGCTCGCATGACTTGACGGCGTTTC
>DBNZ01000123.1 GCA_002299495.1 Methylococcaceae bacterium UBA659 | reverse complement strand
TTCCGAGGCATGCACGCTCAAGGTATGCACGCAGCGATGGATATTGGCGTAATCGTGGCGGTAAAAATGGGCGATAGCGTCGATGACGGCGTTGGGCTTCTGGCAACTGGCGGCATTGTCCAGATAAACCAGCGGTTTGCCCCGAATTTGTTCGGCGAGAATCGGGAAATCGGCGCGGATTTTGGCTATGGGGAAGTTTGTCATGTGCAGTCTGTCTTTGACCTAATCGCTATTCAAGGTTATAGTGGAAGCCGTCTAACTCAATGTTTTTTAAAGGCATGGCTACTGTTAATGCGATACCGCAGGCTGAAGGCGCTAGCGGACGGCTAGAAATCAGGGAGCCTGAGATGTTGTCGCCGGAAATCCCACCCAAGCCGTCGCGTCCGTCACATCCCACCAAGCACCTAACCCGTCTCGACGAATGGCGGCGGATGGGCGAGGCCGGTATTTTTCCTCCCGACAGCCGCGTGGAACTTATCAACGGGGAAATCATAGAAATGCCGCCGATCGGTTTTAATCATGCAGGGCATATCAAGCGTATCAACCGTTTATTAACGCAATTAGTGCCAGAGAATCTGATAACCAGCGTTCAAGACCCGGTGCAACTCGGCGAGCTGTCCGAACCGCAACCGGATTTCATGCTACTCAAAGCCGATCCCGATTTTTATTGCACCCGCCACCCGAATGCCGACGACGTGCTGCTGCTGGTCGAGGTGGCCGAATTGTCGCTAGCGTTCGATCAAAACCAGAAGCTACGCCTATACGCCGAGCACGGCATTCTTGAATACTGGCTATTAAACCTGAATGATAACTGCCTGGAAGTTTACCGCAAGCCGCACGGCGAGGTTTACGCCGAAAAAACCACGTTGTACCCAGGCGATTCGGTAACGTTATCGCAACTTCCAGACATTACCCTATCGGTTTCGGCCATCCTATAGCCAATCCTGGTCAATCCCTTGCTGCGGGAAGCGTTTTAACAGCTGCGCCAGCACCCAATCATGCAGGCTTTTCAGCTTGATTTTTTCGACCATTTCATTGGCAAAGGCAAAGGTCAGCATATTGCGGGCGGTTTCCTCATCAACCCCCCGCGATTTTAAATAAAACACCGATGGCTCCGATAATTGCCCAACCGTGACGCCGTGGCTGCATTTCACATCGTCCGCATAAATTTCCAGTTGCGGCTTGGTGTCGGCTTCGGCATCGGCGGACAACAACAGGTTACAGTTGTGCATGGCCGAATCGGTTTTTTGGGCGCCTTCGGCGACCACCACACGGCCTTGGAATACGCCCCTGGCGCGGTCAGCCAACACGCCTTTGTAAGTTTCCAAGCTTTTGCCATAAGGCTGCTTATGGATAATTCGGGTATGGTTATCGAGATGTTGGCGTTTTCTGCCCAGATACAAGCCATTTAATTCACACTCAGCCGCTTGTTCCAAATCGGCATGGATATCAGAGCGCGCCAACAGGGCTCCGAAGGCAAATTGATGATGTTTGCAACGGGAATTTTGGGCTTGCTTAAGGTAAGCGCCGCTAAAATGGTAGGCTTTTTCCGCTTCGACTTGAAGTTTGTGCAAGGTCAGGCCGGCGTTTTCGCCAACAAACACTTCTGACACCGTTACGGCCAAATAATCGGTCGCGTGACCGGCGAACGTTTCAATAATTTCGGCTTCCGCATGCGCTTCCAAGACAATGGCATTACGCGAAGCCGCCAAGCCGCCCTCTTGGGTGACCAAGTGTAGGCATTGGATCGGTTTGGCCAGAACTTGGTTTTCAGGAATTCGAATGAACACGCCATCAGTAAACCACGCGGTATTGAAAGCTACAAAATTATGTTCCGAATCGGCAACCGCTTGACCGAAATACCGGGACACCCGCTCGGCTCGGCACCGCAAAGCCTCAGCCATGCTGAGCACTTCGATGTTCTCCGGTAAACCGGCTAAACGTGACAAATCAGCCCGATAATGGCCATCAACTAAAACCACTGACCAAACGCCCGCCAATTGGTAACTGGCCAAAAAGTCGGCATCTACCCGAACATTGGCCGCGAAAAACGGTAAAAATGCCTTTTTCTCCAAGGCCTTAACATTGGTATAACGCCATTCTTCCTGCCCTGGCGACGGGAATCCGTTTACTGAAAACCGGGCCAAAGCGACAGCCCTGGCTTGTTGCAACCAAGGCAGAGATTGGCCTGGCAATTGCCCGGAAATAACGGGATAATTTTTAGCATAAGGATTCAACGCGCTTACCATCACGCCACCACCTGGCCTTGTTCAAGCCAGCCGTAGCCCTTAGCCTCCAATTCCACCGCCAAATCGGAGCCGCCTGATTTGATGATCTGCCCATGCGCCAAAACATGCACAAAATCGGGCTTGATGTAATTTAGCAAACGTTGGTAATGGGTGACCATAATGAAAGCCCTGTCTGCCGAACGCAAGGAATTGACCCCATCGGCGACAATCTTCAAAGCATCGATATCCAAACCCGAATCGGTTTCATCCAGAATGCACAACTTCGGCTCCAGCAACGCCATTTGCAGGATTTCATTACGTTTTTTTTCACCGCCTGAAAAACCCTCATTGACCGCCCGGTAAAGGAATTTTTCATCCATTGCCAACGCTTTGGTTTTTTCTTTCACTAGCATCAAAAAATACATGGCATCGACTTCATGTAGGCCATTGTATTTGCGTACCGCATTCAATGCCG
>DBNZ01000080.1:3269-5091 GCA_002299495.1 Methylococcaceae bacterium UBA659 | reverse complement strand
GCGCGCTACAGCGGTTGATGACTTCTTGGCAAGGCCGCTGCATTTCCGGGTTGTCCCGTTGCACCGAGGCAAAACCTAGGTATTCGGCGCTTTCCCCCGCAGTCTGCGAAGAAGCCGCGCCGCCGCCTAATCCGATCAACATGGCGGGACCGCCTAGGACGATAATCAAGGCGCCGGGCGGTATTATTTGCTTTTCCACCAGCATAGGGCGGATGTTGCCCATGCCACCGGCGATCATAATCGGCTTGTGGTAGCCCTTAAATTCGGTTTCGCTATCGGCCACGGCTTGTTCAAAACTGCGGAAATAACCGGCCAGGTTGGGTCGGCCAAATTCGTTGTTGAATGCCGCCGCGCCCAACGGGCCCTCCAACATAATCGACAAGGCCGAGGCGACCCGCCCGGGTTTGCCAAAATCGTCTTCCCAGGGTTGCGGGAAACCGGGGATTTTTAGATGCGACACCGAAAAACCGGTCAAACCGGCTTTGGTTGCAGAACCGCGCCCGGTGGCGGCTTCATCACGGATTTCACCGCCGGAGCCAGTAGCCGCACCCGGGAACGGCGAGATGGCGGTGGGATGGTTGTGGGTTTCCACTTTCATCAATAAATGCGCGGCTTCCTCAACAAAACCATATTCCAGGCTATCAGGGTCACGCATGAACACTTGGGTGTTAAAGCCTGCCGCCACAGCGGCATTGTCGTGGTAGGCGGACAAAATCCCCCAACGGTTACATTCCGCAGTGTGCTTGATCATATCGAACAGGGTCTGGCCTTGTGCAACATCATCGATG
Organism: Methylococcaceae bacterium UBA659; assembly: GCA_002299495.1. Lineage (GTDB taxonomy): Bacteria > Pseudomonadota > Gammaproteobacteria > Methylococcales > Methylomonadaceae > Methylovulum. The sequence continues at coordinate 4,303 of DBNZ01000080.1, read as the reverse complement.
GTCCAATTGGCATTAAAGATTTTATGCCGGCAATGCTCGGAATTGGCCTGGGCGAACATCATCAATTCGACATCGGTGGGGTTGCGGCCTAGTGCTTGGAAGCTGTCGGCCAAATAGTCGATTTCATCTTCCGACAACGCCAAGCCCAGACCAAGGTTTGCCTGCACCAAGGCATCCCGGCCTTGCTCCATTACCGGGACGATTTCCAGCGCCTGGGCGGGGCGTTGGGAAAACCAGTCGGGGATGTCATCGCCGATGACCACGCTTTGGGTCATGCGGTCATGTAAAAAGGCCAGCACCGCTGCTGGCGCCCTCTCCATGCCGGTTAAATCGAACACAATACACCGTTCGATACGCTTGATTGCCGTGAGACCGCAGCGCCAGGCGATTTCGGTGGCCTTGCTGGACCAGGGCGTTTGAGTACCTGGACGGGGAATCACCATGAGCCGCAAGCCATCGGAGTCGTGGTTAAAGGTTGGGCCATCATCAAGCAGTCGTTGCAGTATTTCTCGCTGCGGCCCGGATAACTCTCCCTCGACATCGACAATATGCAGGTAACACGCGGATAAGCCGGTGATAGCGGGCGCTATGGCCTGAAGATGATGCAATAGGTTATTGATGCGGAAAGGTGAAAGTGCGGCGGTGCCTGTTATTTTTAGCATGTTTTTGTTATTTTTAAGGTGCAAATAGGGTCTCTGCTCGGCTCAGGAAACGCCAAATAAGTTCATCCCATTGTGAGTCCGGACAGTCCGCTACGAAGGGAATCAATCGGAACCCGTCCTGCGGTTCTCGCCGACGACTGTATGGATGCAGAGCACGCGGCAGCAGTTGCCGCAGGGCTTAATCAGGGTTTCTTTAAGGTTAAGTCAACGCTTTGTGGGGGGTTACGGCGCTACCCGATGCAATTATCGGACAAAGCCAGATCGTATGGTTTTCTCAAGTAATGCTATCAGTTCGGCCGCCCCGGCATCTTTGGCAGGTTTTTGTTCTGCGTCCAAAACCCTTAAATCAGTCCATTGACCGCCATCAAGCAG
>DBNZ01000080.1:1884-2853 GCA_002299495.1 Methylococcaceae bacterium UBA659 | reverse complement strand
GGATTATAACGGACGGCAAATTGCTTTTCTTGCTCATCCTGGTCGTTCACTGCTATGGATTTGCGGCCTAACGCCTGCTCCACCGCCCGCCAGGCATCGGGAAATGCGGCATGGATACGCAAGCCGGCGGCACCATCGGCATTTATTTTTTCCACCGGATAAGATATCGGTTGGCTTGAGTTTTGCTCGTTTTCAGCGCTGACGGGGGCGGTCGTTTTCTCCCGTGATAGCGGGTCCGGCTGATCAAATTCCGTTGGCTGAACGGCCGCATCTGAAGCCATTAGCTCTGGTTTTTCAAGCGTCGCCGCTATCGGCTCGATAGCCGCTTCCACTGCATCAGGAGAGGGGGCAGGAGCGCCGGTCTCGATGGCTTCTGGCCCAATCGGGGCAAGAGCCGGCGACATTGGTGCATTAGCCTCCATTAGATCAGGCGGCAACACCAATTCAGGGATTTCCGTCGTGTGTTGATAGTCTTTTTCCTTGTCCGGAAACCATTGCTTGATGGTGCTGCAAGCGGACAGCGCAAGCAACATCAGCATGAAGGCCCATTTAACCAGCAAACGGAGCATGCTCATCCCGTTATAAAACATCGGCTTGGTGCATGGCGGCACGGACAGCTTCAAAACAGTCTGCGGTCAACCAAGTCAATGGCAAGCGAATACCTTTCCCCATCAACCCCATCTCGGCCACCGCCCATTTCACCGGTATTGGGTTGGCCTGAATAAATAGCAGCTTATGCAAGGCCTGTAACTGGTTATCTATGGCCAACGCAGCCCCTTTATCGCCGGCAATGGCCGTCATAATCATCTCATGCACTAATTTTGGCGCGACGTTGCCGGTGACAGTCACCGAACCGTCGCCACCCCGCAGGCAAAATTCGCAGCTAGTAGCGTCATCACCCGAGTAGATGGCAAAATCATCGTGGGTCAGGTTACGGATGGCCGTTAACCTGGACAAATCACCGGTAGC
>DBNZ01000080.1:0-1479 GCA_002299495.1 Methylococcaceae bacterium UBA659 | reverse complement strand
GGGTACGTTATACAAAATCTGCGGTATATCGACGGCATCGTTGATGGCTTGATAATGCAGAAACAAGCCTTCTTGAGTGGGCTTGTTGTAATACGGGGTGACGACCAAACAAGCATCCGCGCCTAAGTCTTTGGCCCTGCGGGTCAAATTGATGGCTTCTTGGGTGGAGTTAGAACCCGTCCCGGCTATAACGGGAATGTTGCCGTCGGCGAAATCAATCACCGCCTTGATCACGCTACAATGCTCAGCCTCGTCCAAGGTCGCCGATTCACCCGTAGTCCCCACCGCGACCAAAGCGTCTGTGCCCTGCTCTATATGAAAATGCACTAGCCTTTTAAGACTGTCCATGTCCACTTGACCCAATGCATCCATTGGGGTCACTAACGCTACGACGCTACCTTGAATCATCTATTCCCTCGGGCAGGATGCAATGGATTTAAAACTCGTGATTATAACAAGCAAACTATGACCAAGGGTAAATTGGTTACTGTTTTGATTGCTGTTAGGGTACCAGACTGTAAAACCTGACACGCAGGTTAGAACGTGTTTTAAACGTGTCGCGAGCGGTTCGCGTGCAACGACCGCATGAGAAAATTGCTAACCTTTCTCCAGACCCTAACGAAAAATGACCGCAAAGGGGAGCCTGACTATGCAATTTAGCTTGATTTTTAACGCAGTTTCTGAATCAGCGCCCACCCTCTAGGATAGCAGTTACGCATGGACAGAAAAGTCATAACCTGGCTTTTAAAATACCCAAACCAGCCGCCACCGGAAGGCCCGTTTATGATCAGGACAATCACCCGCCCCAGCGCCGCCCGTTGCGCCTTGCCAATGCACATCATCTGCTTGCTGGGCGAACCCAACTACGGCCGTTGCCGCCGTCAGCCGGAAAACCTTTACCGACCCGCACGGGCATATTGAGCAGTGCCACCGCGTCATCAAGCAGGTCTGCACTATCGAGAATTTTCAGGCGCACAGCAAGACCGCCATCCGAGACTGTTTCTGCTATCGATGACAGATGTGGTTAACTGAGCGCTTACGCAGTTGGAAAGTTTCGTGCCGTGGACACTGGTCAAGCGAGGGTTGAGAAAGCAGATCATCACGCCGCTGGACGCACCGCAGGAATTCAGGGAGGAGGCGCACCGGGAGCGGCAGGCCCGCGAGTGGGTGCAGGACACCGCACGGCTGCGTGCCCTCGGGCTGGCCTATCACTGGCAGCGGTTGCTGGCGGGCGGTTGACCATGTGCCGATTGGTCTCCCGAGCTTATGAGCACTGGTGCGGTTTGCTGCGGGTCAAGCACCCAGCAGGCGGCGAGCAAGCACGGTTTGCATGTCGCGGCGTCCGTCCGCAATCAGGTAAATGATGACTTGGCTGCCTGTGACACGGTAGATCACGCGGTAAGGCTTGAAGAAGGTCTGGCGGTATTCTTTGATACCAAGGCCGACCAGTTCCTTCGGATAGCTGCCGCGTTCCGGGAA
>DBNZ01000126.1:4756-6982 GCA_002299495.1 Methylococcaceae bacterium UBA659 | reverse complement strand
AGTTATACCAACGGCTCGATGCCGATTGGGGACGGCAGCGGCGTATATGATATTGATTTCTTGGCACTGACCGGATCCGGTAGTTTAAACAGCATCGTGTCATTAAACTTAGTCCTTTCTGACCGGCCACTAGCACAAGGAGGGTCTGCCTCCCCGGACGTAGGCTTCACCTTTTTACGGACAATCCCAGAACCGGGTGCTCTCAGCCTAATCGGCTTAGGCGCACTGGCCTTCTCCGCATTTGCTAGACGAAAAGGACAAACCGCCTGATTGTTGGCATTAAATTAGTCATAAGTTGGGTTGCCCGCTGTTCGGCAACCCCACATCAACCGGGCAAACATGAAAGAAATTTTGGCAATCTTAAGCCTGTGTTAGGGCAAAAAAAACAGGTGGTTTTTCGATGGTTTCACATCCCTGTGAACCAGATTCCAACAATCCCTACCAGAATCACGCACGACCCATACATAGCGCGATTTCCCCCGGCTTAGCCCCCCCTGTTGCCAAACCGCCGTATTACCGATACCATCGAAACCATTTAATCACCCACCCATTGGTACGCCCATCATGGCCTTGGCACAAGAAGACCTGCTGCAAATCCAAGCGATGATTGAAAACGCCATCGCCGTCCGCCCCGAAGTGATTAACGCGAATGTCCGCTACGAATTAGACATCCGCGAACGCACCATCCGTATCGAAGAGGAGCTTAAACACCAGCGCGAACTGATCCGCGAAAGCCTGGAATTGAACCGCAAACAATTTGAGCAAGTCGACAAGCGTTTTGAACAAACCGGCAAGCGCATTGACGAGCTGCGCCTTGACATGAACCAACGCTTTGAGCTGACCGACAAGCGCATTGACGAGCTGCGCTTTGACATGGACAAACGCTTTGAGCTGACCGACAAGCGCATTAACGAGCTGCGCCTTGACATGGACAAACGCTTTGAGCAAATTGACAAACGCTTTGAGCAGGTTGACAAACGCTTTGAGCAAATTGACAAACGCTTCGAACAAGTTGAAAAACGCTTCGAACAAGTCGACCGCCGCTTCGAGGAAATGAACCAGCGTTTTGAACAGGTGGAAAAGCACTTGGTCACCATCGTCAACCGTATGGACCGGTTTATGTTCTGGTCACTGGGGCTAACCGCTACGGCCGTGATCGCTATCGTTAAATTAACCGGATAAGGTTGGATTAAGGGTTGCCATTCCGGCGGGGGATTGCCAGAATGACGATTATCGGATACATAGTGCGGCTGCCCAAAACTACCAACCCCTTATCGCATAATCGAGACACAGCCCCGCAAACACCGCCAAACCAAACCAGTTGCTGTTCAAAAAGGCTTTAAAACATAACGCTTTGTCCCGGTGAAAAATTAATTTTTGCTGGTATGCCGACAAACCGGCGGCAACGAGCAAACCCGAATAATAAGGCCACTGCAATTGCGCCCATTGCCCGACAACCGCCAACAAGCACAGAACAACCAGTTGCAACGCCGCCATGATTTGGCGGTCGTATTCGCCAAACAAAATCGCCGTGGATTTGACGCCAATTTTCAGGTCGTCGTCCTTATCGACCATCGCATACATGGTGTCGTAGACCAACGCCCATAGCAGCACCGCCAAATACATCACCCAAGCCACCGGCGGGATGGTGTTGGTTTGGGCGGCGAACGCCATTGGCACCGCCCAGCCGAAGGCCATGCCCAAATAGGCTTGCGGCAGATGAGTGTGGCGTTTCATGAACGGGTAGCTGGCGGCCAAGAATGCGCCGATGAACGATAGCAAAATGGTGTAACGGTTCATCAGCGACACCAAACCAAACGCCATAAGGCATAACACCGCGAAGACCCCCAAGGCTTCTTTGGGCGAAACGTTACCCGCGGCTATGGGACGTTGCTTGGTGCGCTCAACGTGCGGGTCAAAATCGCGGTCGGCGTAATCGTTGATGACGCAACCGGCCGCCCGCATCAGCACCACGCCTAACATAAAAACCATCACCACCAAAAAGTCTGGCCTGCCCTCCCCCGCCACCCACAACGCCCAAAGGGTTGGCCAGAGCAGAATCAAAATCCCGATAGGCTGGTGAAAACGCGCCAGCAGCCAGTATTGCTTTAATGTTTCCATCATGGTTTCATGGTTTGAATTTTGTTGGTGGTATTATAGCGTCTTGTTTTTAGCTAGGCATGGGCCATGACTGTCACTCTCTACCACAACCCGCGCTGCGGAAAA
>DBNZ01000126.1:0-4324 GCA_002299495.1 Methylococcaceae bacterium UBA659 | reverse complement strand
TGGGCATGGAGCCACGGGTCCTGATGCGGAAAAAAGAAGCTGCGTTTAAGGATAACAACCTGGCCGACCCGGCGCTGGACAGGGCGACGCTGATCAATGCCATGACCAACCATCCGACCCTGATCGAGCGGCCTATCGTGTTAGCGAACGGTAAAGCGGCGATTGGCAGGCCGCCGGAAGCGGTATTGGCCATTTTATAGTCGCTCCTGCTTTGCCTTGCCATAAAAACCCATTTCCACCCAAAATGCCAGGTAATCCTCCATGACCACCCTCTTAATCCTCTACTTCTCACGGCACGGCGCAACCCGCGACTTAGCTTACCAAATCGCCCACGGTGTCGAATCGGTTCAAGGCGTGGAGGCCGTGCTGCGGACAGTCCCCGATGTCTCGACTGTGTGTGAGCAAACCGCACCTTCCATCCCCGCCGAGGGCGCCATTTACGCCACTTTGGATGATTTGCGGCAGTGTGACGGCCTAGCCTTAGGCAGCCCCACCCACTTCGGCAACATGGCGGCGCCGATGAAACATTTCCTCGACACCACCACCCCGCTGTGGTTCGCAGGCGCCTTAGCCGGCAAACCGGCGGCCGTGTTCGTATCCACCGGCAGCATGCACGGCGGCCAGGAAAGCACCTTGCTGAGCATGATGTTGCCACTCTTGCACCACGGCATGGTGTTGATGGGAATCCCTTATACCGAACACGCCCTGCGCGAAACGGTCACCGGCGGCAGCCCCTATGGCGCCGGCCATTTAGCCATGGATGACGGCGGACTCAGCGACCATGAGAAAAAATTGTGTTTCGCCCTAGGCGCCCGCTTGGCAAAAACAGCGGTAAAATTGAAATCGGCATGAGATCGATTAGCCCAGAATTTTTCCATGCCCTAGCGGTGGCCGGTTTTATCGGCTTGTTTGGGTTGCTGATGCTGTGGCCGACGGTCTTGTCCCCGACCACCCGTTTCCCAACAGCACTTATCTTGTTGGTCACCATCACGCCGATTTTATTACCGCTGCGCGGCTTATTGAACAAACAACCCAAGCCTTGCGCCTGGGCGGCATACATCAGCCTAGCCTATTTTATCCACGGCAGCGTCGAGGCCTACAGCAACCCCGCGCAACGGCCTTACGCATTGCTGGAGATAGTTTTTAGCCTACTGCTGTTTTTTGGCGCGGCCTTATTTTTGCACACCAGAAAAAAATAACACGGGCATGGCCGAACAGCTTCCATTGGCATTTGAGTTCCGCACCAGCCAGACATTTAATGACTTTTTGCCCGGCGGCAATGCCGAAACCGTCCGTCATCTGCAAAACTGCGCCGAAGGTGACGGCGAATCCCTCATCTTTCTTTGGGGCGCCCATGGCTTGGGCAAAAGCCATTTGTTGCAAGCCTGTTGCCAACAGGCCCACCAACTCGGCCGGACGGCATTCTACTTTGACTTTATCCCGGCGGATTTACCAAGCCCTAGCTTATTGAGCGGCTTGGACCAGTTCGACTTGGTTTGCCTAGACGGCATCAGGCCAATCATTGGCAACCCAGATTGGGAATTGGCCTTGTTCAACTTTTTCAACCAACATCGGGCTAACGACCGGCAGATGGTCCTTTCCGCCGAATGCCCGCCTGAACAACTACCGACCCTTCTGCCCGATCTGAAAACCCGGTTAAACTGGGGGCTAACGTTAAAATTAAAAGCGTTGCCAGACGACGATAAAATCAACGCCCTGGTGTTGAAAGCCAAACAACTGGGCTTTCAATTGTCACCGCAGGTAAGCCGGTTCCTGTTGACACGTTGCAACCGGGACCTAGCTTCTTTGTGGCATATCTTAGCGCAACTTGACCAAGCGTCACTGGCGGCGCGGCGCAAACTGACCGTCCCTTTTTTAAAACAGATTCTTAGCCAACATCCTGAGGAGTAAAGCCCCGGTCTAGGCACAGTAGCCGTAGGCGGTTTTTACGATGACTGGCTGGCGAAAGCGGTACGCACAGACCACAGATTAAAAGTGGATTGCCCCATCTGGAATGAGCCCGCGCCCTAATGAAGCTTAGGGCGTTTCAGCTTGAACCGGAAAATAGAAAATATAATCCGCTGCATAATTGACCCGTTTCTCGCCGCCCAAGTGGTTGCCATCACAACCCTTGGCGGGCGGCAAACCGCCTTGGGTATTGATGCGGTTGATATAGCTGGTACCGGTAAACACCCCCTTGCCTTTGGTCGCCACAACCTTCACCAAAAGCCAGCTTATGGCCGAACCCGGCGAGGCATCATAACTGGCCAAAATTTCCCCCTGCACTTGGCCGCCCTCTTTGTACTCCCAAATCGGCCCTTGAAAATGTTTGCCGACTATTTTGCCATCTGCATCAAACAACTTTGCATCAGGTGCCTGAACTTTCCATTCGTAACGGCCCTGTTCCAGGGTACACAAATAAATCTGCTGGCCTTTGGCATGCACCGTCAAATAAGGCTGGTGACCTAAGGGTGCTTTGATGGGTTCGGGTATGGCGGCGTCCGCCATGGAAAAAACCGAGAAAGCCGCTAACAGTAAACCCAAAATTTTAATCATGATCATTCCTCACCACGGCATGGTCTTGCCGGTGTAATTGACGAAACAGCCCGATTGCGGCAGGGTAAAGCCGTCAATAACCGCCCTCATGCCGGCCACGCTTTCCGTCACATCGATCAATGCGTTGGAACCACCCATATCGGTTTTAACCCAACCTGGATGCAAGGTCAACACCCCTACCGAATATTTTCCCAAGTCAATGGCCAAGGTTTTCATCGCCGCATTCAAAGCCGCTTTACTGGTACGGTATAGCAAGCTGCCGCCGCTGTTGTTGTCGGCGATACTGCCCATTAAGCTGCTGATGGCCACCAGTAATTTTTTTTCGCCGCTTTGAACCTGCGGCAAGAAGGCTTCTGCCATTTTCACCGGAGCTTGGCTGTTGACCAAAAAGTTTTGAGACCAGGCCTGATAATCCAATTGGCCGAATCCCCTACCCGGTTTGTCGCCATAGATACCGGCATTGCTTATCAAAACATCGATAGCCCGGCCAGACATTTGGCTGGCCAGGGCGTCGATTTGGGCAAAATCGGCAACATCCAAAGCGCATATTTCAATAGACCTAAATTGCCCCGCCAGCTTAGACAAATCCCCAGCTTGACTTGGTTGACGGCAACCGGCCAACACGGCCCAGCCAGCCCCGGCATACTGCCGACAAAATTCCAAACCCAAGCCCCGGTTTGCCCCTGTCACCAAAACGGTCGCCATATGCACCTCCATAAAAAAAGCCCCGGCATCTTAATGACACTGAAGGCTTAACTTAAAGTAAAAAAGCGAAAGAAAAATTACCCGGCGAAGTTGGCCGCAGCAAAATCCCAGTTCACCAACGCCCAAAAAGCTTCCAAATATTTTGGCCGGGCATTGCGGTAATCGATGTAATAAGCGTGTTCCCAAACGTCGCAAGTCAACAACGGTTTTTGGCCAGACGTCAATGGGCAACCGGCATTGCCAGTGCTGACCAATGCCAAACTACCATCGGCATTTTTTACCAACCATGCCCAACCCGAACCGAACGTGGTTACCGCACACTTGGTGAATTCTTCTTTAAACGTTTCGAAAGAACCAAACTGGGCGTTGATGGCGTCAGCCAACGCGCCGGTTGGCGCACCGCCCGCGCTTGGCGCCAGGCTGTTCCAATAAAAAGTATGGTTCCATACTTGAGCCGCGTTATTGAAAATACCGCCAGAAGATTTCATGATGATGTCTTCCAACGACATGCCGTCAAACTCAGTGCCGGGTACCAGGTTGTTCAAGTTAGTCACATAAGTTTGGTGATGTTTGCCATAGTGGTATTCCAAGGTTTCCTCAGAAATGTAGGGCGCCAATCTAGTGGGTGCATAAGGTAAAGCAGGAAGTTCGAAAGCCATTTTATTATCCTCAAGGTTTATGTTGACAAAAAGATTACGGAACTGACGACCGGGGCGAAAAACCCTGTAATTTAATAAGCTATAACTTTACCACCGCACCTTGATTTAATAAAGCGGGAGTTGATGCAGAAATTCCCAATTTAAAACCATGCCAAAATAATGTTTTTCAACACCTTCGCCAAAAATCAGGCGGCTTTTGCATGGATTCTAGCGATTTCTGCGGCTTGGAAAAGGCTATCATCCCTATAAAACTCCTCGGCATTTTTGCCCAGCGAATGGATAATCCGGCGGGTGTATTGGCGTGCCCTGAAAAGAGTTTTTAAGTCCGGCACACGGCCCTTGCTGATGCCCTCGCCTTGGCTGACAATATGCGAAAAAGTCACCCTAAAGAGAGAAGTGGGCGG
>DBNZ01000091.1:5870-7543 GCA_002299495.1 Methylococcaceae bacterium UBA659 | reverse complement strand
CTTAGGTCACTGCCAGAATTTGTCTGAGCAACTCGGGGCCCCGGTAGATAAGGCCGGTATAGAGCTGCACCAGACTGGCACCGGCATGGAGTTTTTCTTGTGCGTCCGCTGCCGAAAGGATGCCGCCCACCGCGATGATGGGGCATTTTCCGTTCAATTCAGACGCCAATAGTCTTATCACGGAAGTCGATAAGTCTCTCAGGGGGGCACCGCTTAAGCCGCCTTTTTCCTGCACCAAGGGATGCCCGTCCAACAGCGGGCGTTGCATAGTGGTGTTAGTGGCGATGACGCCATCCATCTCAAATTCAAGCAACAACCTGGCGATATGGCCGATTTCTTCCGTGCTCAGGTCGGGGGCTATTTTGAGTGCCAATGGCACATAGCGGCCATGTTCTAGTTGCAGCTGGCGTTGCCCTTCTTTTAGGCCTTCCAGCAATCTTTTTATCTCATCGCCCTGTTGCAATTGCCGTAAGTTCTGGGTGTTCGGCGAAGAGATATTGATGGCGACGTAACTGGCCGCAGCATAGACTTTGCGTAAGCCGGTCAAATAATCGTCAAGGGCATGCGTATTGGGCGTGGCAAAATTTTTGCCGATATTGATGCCCAAAATTCCCTGGTAGCGGCTTTTTCTGGCTTGGTCTAACAAATGCCCGACGCCCAGGTTGTTAAAACCCATGCGGTTGATGATGGCTTCATGCTCGGGTATGCGGAACAAACGGGGTTTGGGGTTGCCGGGTTGGGGGCGCGGGGTGACGGTGCCAATTTCTAAGAAGCCAAAGCCTAAATCAGCCAGGGCATCGATGTGGTCGCCGTTTTTATCCAAACCGGCGGCCAAGCCGACGGGGTTTTTAAACGTCAATCCCATGACTTCAACCGGTTTGTGGGTGTGGCGGTCATAAAGTAAGCGGCTTAATTGGGTTTTATGGCCTATTTGTAAAAGCGTTAGGGTCAATGCGTGGGCGGTTTCCGGGTCAAGGGAAAACAGCAACGGCCTGATGAATGAATAGGCGCTCATGGCTTTAGTGGGGGCTGGAAAATTGATAAGGTTCCGCCGCGATGCAGGGTGGGCGGCCTAGGACCAAGTCAACCAAAAGCTTGGCCGAGGCCGGGGCCATGACCAAGCCGTTGCGGAAGTGCCCGGCGTTGACGCTTAGATTGCTTATTTCAGGGTGTCGGCCGATGTAGGGGATGCCTTGGTCGGTTCCAGGCCGCAGTCCGGCCCAATGATGGGTGATCGGATAATGTTTGAGCGAGGGCAATAATTGTTGGGCAAAGCCGTTGAGCCGATCGAAAGTGGTTGTGCTGGTGGATTTGTCGAAACCGGCCAGCTCGACCGTACTGCCAGCCAGAATTTTCCCATCACGGCGGGGGATGAGGTAATGGTCGCCATCTAAGACCATAAACGCCAAGGTTTCCGGTTGGGCGTCGTAGAGCAGCATTTGTCCCTTGACGGGTTTGATCGCGGGGATTTGGGTGACAGCGGGCAATAACTCACGGAAAACTTGGCCCGTCCAGGCGCCGCTTGCCAACACCACCTGATTGACCGGGATGGTTAGAGGATGGCTGGCTAAGCCAGTGATGCGGCCGGCTTTCAGATCGAAGCCGGTGATGGGCTGATGCTCATAAAATTGGCAGCCTTTTTGGATCAGGTCTTGTTTCAGCGACTGCAGCAA
>DBNZ01000091.1:0-5472 GCA_002299495.1 Methylococcaceae bacterium UBA659 | reverse complement strand
TTGAAATGCTCGGGTTTGGCGGGTAAACAGGCGATTTGATGGCGCTCACACCAGCGCCTTGCCAGACCGGCATCCGGATTTTTTGTCACCAATAAGCCGCAGGGCCGCCATTCCGGGTCCAGTCCGGTATGGGCCAGCAGATCCACCATCAGTTTTGGATAAAGGCCAAGGCTTTTTAAGACCAGCTCGCTAATGGCCTCGGCCTGCCGCCACGGATAAAGCGGCAGCAAAATTCCGCCACCCGCCCAAGAGGCTTCCTGGCCAATCGCCTGTTTGTCGACAATAGCGGCGGTGGCGCCCGCTTGGATAAATTCCCGTGCGGTGAGCAAGCCGATAATTCCGCCACCGACGAGGGTGATGTCAGGGATTGGTGTCATTTAAGTCATGCTTTAGTTAAAAAATATACGATGGGGGCAACGCCTTAGCGGTTGCTATTACCTATCAAACCCAGGCCAAAAAGGGTCATAGCTTAAAAGATAGGCTGCCAAGAAGGAAGCCAAAAGTTTTTTAGGGTTCTTGTTGTTTTTTTTTAACATTCACTTATATGTTGCCCTGAGGAAAAATTAGTCAATGATTATCAACGGCATAACCGGGTATTGTGGATTCCATCAAAACTTGTGGTAGATTGAGTTTGCTGCTAATATCCGTGCCGTGGAACACGTTTTGTTGCATAAATGCAAAATTTTGTAAAATAACAACCTCAACAAAGGGGAGTAATCATGAACAAATTAACTACACGTCTGGCTGTCACCACCGCCACCTTAACAATCGTCGGCGCTTTGGTAGCCCCGCAAGCGATGGCACTGTCAAAAGCGGAGCGTATGGCTGAAGCCGCTAACAATAAAGTCGAAGCCTTAGAAGCGCAATTGCAACAAATGCAGTATGAAATACAAGCGTTGCGGGCGGAAGCCGGCCGTCCGCAAGTGGACGATAGCACCAAAGTTCAAGAATTGGACCAATGGATGAATGAAGTAAAGTCCAAACCAACTCCAGTAAAACACGCCAACGCTATTTTCTTCCGTGGCGGTTATGCCCGCATGGATAGCCCGAGGAATGGCGTTTCCATCCAAAGTAATGTCGTTCCTCTAGGCGCCCAGGACCGGTCGGATAAAGATGGCTGGTACATAGGCGCAGGCTTTGATTTCGGCCTGACCGACGATGTTTGGGGCATGATGAACGACACCGATGTGTTGGCCGAACTGATGGTTGAATATAAAGAATTTGGCAGCGCAGATGGCAACTGTTTGGCTTCCAACCCAACTTGTTTGGCGGCTCTGGTCGGTGGCGCAGGCGGTCCAGCAAGAGATGTGACGGTTAACCAGCTTACTTTATCCGCCGCACCAAAAGTGAAGTTTATGAAAGGCAGCGACCTTAGGCCTTGGCTGATCCCGTTTGGTTTGGGCTTGCACGTCATCAGTCCGCCATCCGAATCCATCACCGTATTAAACCCAGGCGTCATGTTCGGTGCCGGTGGTGATTACCGGTTATGGAAAGATATCTTCGTCGGTGTCGACACCCGTTATCATTTAACCGGGGGGGCCGCCGACGGGGTGGACACAGATGGTTTGACTGCGGGTGGTTATGTCGGCATCGGTTTCTAAGTGCTGCGTTTAAGAACCTAATCTAAACAAAGGAGGGTATATGGCCTCCTTTGTTTTTTTTTGTGTGTATAAATCGTCTCAAAAGTTTCCGCACAGGGTTGGAATCTGAGGTGTGCCTTGGACTCCGGCATGGGTTTGAGCCATGCAAAATCTTACGCGGCGATGAACGCCTTACCAGCTTTCCGCTACGTCATCCTTCAACACATCCATTTCATTGAATGCCTGGTTTAGGCTCAACTTAAGATTGAGCAAACAGGCCGTCGTGGTGCTGGTGAAAATGCATATCATAATGGCAATTTGGTATTTCACGGCCAGCCACGGCTCACTGCCACCCAGGATTTGGCCGGTCATCATGCCGGGCAGCGACACCAAACCCATGGTTGACATGCTGGCAATGGTCGGGCTAAGCGCGGCTTTGACCGCTTCCAGATAGTAGGGTCGCACCGCTTCCCAGCGGGTGGCGCCCAGCAGTAAAAAGGTTAGGTATTCCGGTTCATTTTTCTGTAATGACGAATAAAAACGTTCCAACGCGATGACATTGCCTTGCAGGCAATTGCCCAGCACCATCCCCGCCAACGGCACCAGATAGCGGGCGTCGTAAAAATGTGGCGGTTGGATGACCAAAACCACCAGATACAGCGTCACCGAGATCGTACCTAATAGAATGGCAACGAAAGTGGTCAGGAAAAAATACCGTTTATTAAGCCCCGCTCGCTTAAGTATGCTGAAATCGGCCACTACCAGCATCACCAACACCCATAGCCCATTCAGGGCGGGGTCGTTCAAATCGAACAGGGTTTTTAGATAAATCCCCACCAAGCCTAATTGTACGGACATCCGTAACAGACTAATGAGAATATCCCGGCTGAGTTTTAGGCCAACCGCCCAAAGCAGCAGCAAAGGCACAAAGGCCATGCCATAAAGCAACGCCATTTGTGTGGGTGCAATATCAAGCGTAGTCATGTTGCGTTCCTATCAGCCGCCCTTGTTCCAAGTTATAAACAGAATCGCAACGGGCCAGCCATTCCGGGTCATGGGCAACCGAAAGCAGCGTGGATTGGGCTTGGAAACAAACGGCATACACCGCTTGTTTGCTTTCGCTGTCCAACGCGCTGGTCACTTCGTCGAGCAAGTATAAGGTTTTGCCCATTAACAAGCCGCGGGCTAGGGCGACTCGTTGTTTTTCCCCGCCGGATATGCGTTTGGTTTCTTGCTCAAGCAGGTGCGCCGACAAGTCCAAGCGGGACAAGATTTCAATGAGCCGCTGCCGGGTTGGTTTGTGTGGCTGGTGCGCCTTGAATTGGAAGGGCAGCAACAGGGCCTCTTGTACCGTGGCTGCCGCCAAGATGGGTTCTTGGCTGATGTAAACGGCATCATGGCGGATTTTTTTGATAGTTTGTGGGTTAAGTAGTTGGCCATTAAACAAAATCTGGCCTTGTTTGATGTTATGCAAGCCCAGCAGTGCTTTCAAGACCGTGCTTTTCCCGGAACCTGATTTTCCACAGAAAACCGCTTTTTCACCCGTGAAAAGGCTAAAACTAATATCGGCCAATAAGGTTTTGTCTTTTACCGTAATGGTAACGTGGTCGAATTCGATGAGGGGCACCATTATTTTCAATAGGAAGTTAAGGAAGCAATGAATAAGCCCTATCCCCCAGAGCATCAGGGTAAGCGCATATAAATTGACCTAAAATGAGATACTAAGGTTTTTTCTGGAGTTAACCGTTGGCCTTAAGTTTACAGGAAGCCTTTTCATCCTTGGAAGGCCCGCGTATAGAGCGGCATAAGCTGCACCCGCTGCTTGACATCATCATTTTGACGATATGCGCGGTGATCAGCGGCGCGGAAGGCTGGGAAGCCATAGAAACGTTCGGCAAAGAAAAGCAGGATTGGCTGCGCCAATGGATAGCGCTGGAGAATGGCATCCCCTCCCACGATTGCATAGCACGGGTGATTGCGCGGATCGACCCCGGCAAACTGACCGAATGCTTTATAGCATGGGCGCAAAGTGCCGACCAATTGGTATTGGGCGAAGTCGTTGCCATTGATGGCAAGACCGCCCGCCATTCCTATGACCGCAAGGGCAAGCTGGGGGCCATCCACAGGGTCAGCGCGTGGGCGAACCAAGCCGGCATCTCGTTAGGCCAGGTCAAGACCGGGGCGAAATCCAATGAAATCACTGCGATACCCGCCTTGCTGGACTTGCTCGAAGTCAAAGGCTGCATCATTACCCTTGACGCGATGGGATGCCAAACCGAAATTGCGGAAAAAGCCATTGAAAAACAG
This sequence comes from Methylococcaceae bacterium UBA659, assembly GCA_002299495.1. Taxonomy (GTDB): domain Bacteria; phylum Pseudomonadota; class Gammaproteobacteria; order Methylococcales; family Methylomonadaceae; genus Methylovulum. The sequence goes on along the minus strand of DBNZ01000091.1, from coordinate 1,585 downwards.
GCCGATTACGTCCTGGCGGTGAAGGGCAACCAAAAGCATTTATATGAGGCCATCAGCGATTATTTCGAGGAGGCGATAGCCACCAACCGGCCTGGGTTGTGCCAGCTCCAGACACATACCGAAACCGATGCCGGGCACGGGCGCATCGAGACCCGGCGCTGCTACCTGTCCACCTGCCTGGACACCCTGCCCGATGCCGGAAAATGGAAAGGGCTCAAAGGCATTGGCAGGGTCGAGAGCGAACGCTTCGTCAATGGCGAAATGACCCCTGAACGGGGGCATTACCTCTGCACGCTCACGGACGTAAAACCTTTCGCCCATGCGGTGCGGGCGCATTGCACCCTCAGGGGCATAAAGGGGATAGAGAACTCCCTGCATTGGGTTCTGGACGTGACTTTTAGGGAGGATGACTCGCGCATCCGTAAAGGCTTCGCCCCTGAAAACTTTAACGTTGTCCGCCAAATTGCTGTCAATCTGCTAAGGAAGGAGCCATCCAAATTGAGCATCAAACGCAAACGTTTTATGGCCGCCTTAAGTGATTTGTTAGGGAAAAAGTAATTTTTTCAACCTGACGTTTTTATGCGCTTGCCCTGCTAACGTAGAGCTAACCGGCGCTGCGCGGCTTTATCGCGCAGCACCGGGTTGGGCGTCACTGCACGCTACTTGCTGGCTTAAAGATACGCGCGCTAAATAACACACGCCCAGCAAGCAGATGGCCAATGGGGTGTAAGATGCGCAATAGTAGGCTATCAACTTGTGCGAGTTTGTCGAACCGATCGGGAATGACTCGCGTGACGAGAAAGTTGAAATACTTTGTGAATAGACGCGGCTGAAGTGGCTTCAATATTTGCTCAAGGTCAAACTCACTGAGTTTTCTCTCATCTTCGGTGATGTAGGGTTTTCCAGGGCCATAAATTAATCTACGCATCTTCGGATAGAGAACATTTTCAACAAGAGCCGAGTGTCTGATCTTGTCGGTGATAGAGTGCGAGTAGATCTCATTGACTACGAACAACGCGCCAGGTTTGGCTACACGAACAATCTCGCTCATTGTGTTGGGAATATCAACGTGATGAAGAATGTCTCTGGATATAATGTAGTCGAAGCTGTTGTCCTCATATAGCATTTTCTCAGCCGGCATTTCTTCAAAGATGATGTCTAGTCCCTCCCGCAATGCCAGCACCTTTGCGATTTGAAGGGAGTCGGGGCTAAGGTCGAACGCACTTACCTTGGCGCCCAACTTTGCTACGCGTAGTGCATCGTCACCAAATCCGCAGCCGACAACTAATACCTTCTTATCCTTCAAGTCACAGTTCACAAGGTACCCGTACATTGCCCAGTACGCATTCCACCACCGTCTGTCAGGACGTTGAAGTACCTCCCAAGAGAACGGCGCGGAGATGACTGACTGATGAAGTTTTGCGTGCTCTCGGTGGTAGTCGAGTTCTCGCTGCTGCCGATCTGTGAGTTCTGTATTCAAGACGCTCCCCCTTGATTAACTGGTTAGGATTGACCATAAAAATAGCCGGTGTTTTTCGATAGAAATCGAGTATAGCGTCAAACGGTGTTTTACGTCCAATGGCGC
>DBNZ01000087.1 GCA_002299495.1 Methylococcaceae bacterium UBA659 | reverse complement strand
TTTAGAACTGGCCCTACGGTGCGACCAAGCGTAAGATCGATTGATTTTACGGTTACCGAACTTTTAAATAAAGCGTCTGCAAATAAACGTTGCGGGCAATGTTACAATGAAGAGACCATAACGCATCTAAAAATTATACCCCACTCAAATGAATACCTTTTTACTTTCAGTAATTTGCTTGTTTTCACTATTCTTTAACAGCTTAAGGGCTTATGCGGAAGAACCGCTCCCCGCCACGCTCGCAAGAATTAAACCCAGCATAGTGGCAATTGGCACTTTTTTACCCTCGCGTAACCCCCGTGGCATTTTTTTGGGGACTGGATTTGCAGTGAGCAATGGCCGACTTATTGTCACCAACGCCCATGTCATACCCGAAAAACTGGATGAGCGGCGTTATGAAAGCATTGCGGTGTTTTACCATAAAAAAGGCCAAGATAAAGTTGCGGTCGCCGAACTCGTCGCCATAGACAAGAAACATGACCTGGCGCTTTTAAAAATTGCCGAAGAATCCTTGCCCACCATGAAGATAGGCAACGCTTCATCCGTTGCAGAAGGGCAATTGTGCGCTTTTACTGGATTCCCCATAGGCATGGTGTTAGGGTTTTATCCGGTTACCCACCGGGGCATCATATCGGCCATAACCCCCAACATCATCCCTGCAATCAATCCAGGGAAACTCAGCGGCAAATTGATCCAACAAATGGCACAGCCTTTTAACGTGTTTCAACTGGATGCCACCGCTTACCCTGGCAACAGCGGCAGCCCTTTATACGACCCCAAAACCGGCGACGTGATCGGTATCATCAACAAAGTCTTTATCAAGGACAGCAAGGAAAATGCCTTGTCAAATCCCAGTGGCATTACTTATGCCATTCCTGCCAACCACATCAAGGATTTGCTCAATACCGTCAAATTGCCTTGAAAACCTTGCCAAATTCATTAACCTTTAACCATTATCTATTCGATCCGAGGTAGTCACCGTGATCCGTGTTTTTCGGCACTATATTTCAAGTGCGTACTTATGGCTGTTATTAATAGAAGCGGGCTTGTTTTTTTTCGCCATGTATTTCAGCAGCGAACTCTCCATTTCTTGGGACGCCTCCAAGGATGTTTTTACGGCGAGCCTAGTGTTCTCTTTATTGTTAACCTTGGCTTGCTCCGCAATGGGTCTTTACAGAAGAAGCCTAAGCACGGATGACTACAATTTACTGGCTAGGACCACAGCCAGCTTTGCCTTGGCCATCGTCGCGCTCATAGTTATCTATTATTCGCTGCCACATTTTTTTATTGCCCGAAATGTCTTGGCTATCGCCACTATTTTGGCATTTATTGGCATCATGACCAGCCGCTATCTGTTTTACCATTTCGCCAATCTCGAAACCTTAAAAAGGCGGGTGTTGGTGATTGGCAGCGGTAAAAAAGCCGCGCAACTAAACGGCGTTAACGACTCCTTCATCCATAAGGCCTTCACCCTACTTGGCTATGTCGCCTTGCCAGGTGATCACACCATTGTCCCTAAACACCAGCTTATCCCTTTGGATAAAAAGCTCATAGAGATTACCGAACTATTAGGGATTGACGAAATAGTCATTGCCCTAGACGATAACCGCCGTGGCCTGCCGTTGGACGAATTGCTGGATTGTAAGATGTCCGGACTGGCTATTTTGGACTTAATGAGTTTTTACGAGCGGGAACAAGGCCTGGTTTCACTGGATAACTTGCACCCTGCTTGGTTGATATTTTCTGATGGTTTTGCCCAAGGCGGCCTTCGCAGGTTTAGCAAGCGGTTGTTTGACCTACTGGCCAGCCTGCTGCTGTTTTTGGTTGCCTGGCCTTTCATGATCATTACCAGCCTGGCCATTTTTTTTGAAAGTGGCTGCAAAGGCCCGGTCTTTTACCGGCAACTGCGGGTCGGTGAAAACAACATTCCTTTTCAGGTCTTGAAATTCAGAAGCATGTATACCGACGCCGAAAAACATGGCGCCCAATGGGCTAAAGCCAAAGATAACCGGATCACCCGGGTCGGATCCATTATCAGAAAATTCCGTATTGATGAACTGCCGCAAATCTTCAATGTGTTGAGGGGGGAAATGAGCTTTGTCGGGCCTCGCCCTGAAAGGCCGGAATTTGTCTCAGGGTTTGAAGAAAGGATACCTTATTACCGGGAAAGGCATCGGGTGAAGCCCGGCATCACCGGCTGGGCACAGCTATGCTATCCTTACGGTGCAGATGAAAATGATGCCATCCAAAAACTTCAGTACGATCTCTACTATGTCAAAAACTATAGCATCTTCTTGGATTTATCGATTATGTTCAACACCGTGGAAGTGGTTCTATGGGGTAGGGGCGCACGTTAACTCCAATTTAGCCGCCATATCCCCACGCTGGCCTTTACACCTTTTAGCTGTCGTTTTTGTCTTAGTTTTGTCCATTGGTGTTTTTTATGGGACATGGGCTTCCATTGTTGAAATTTGGGGTCGCACCAAAACCTATACCCATGGCTTTGTCATAGCCCCGATTAGCCTTTGGCTCATCTGGACCCAAAGACATCATTGGCTCAGGTTAAAGCCAACCATTTCCTATTTTGGTCTGTTACCCATCATTGCAGGTGGATTGCTCTGGCTTGCCGCCAACTTAAGCCACGTTTTGGTGGTCGAACAACTTGCCGTCGTAATCATGCTGGTAGGGGCTTTATGGCTGGTTTTGGGGAACACCGTCACTTACGCCTTGCTGTTCCCGCTTTCCTTCTTGTTTTTCATGGTACCCGTAGGGGAAGACTTGGTGCCGCCCTTGATCGAATTTACCTCCACTTTTACGGTAAACCTGCTAAGGATGACAGGCATACCCGTTTACCGGGAAGGGAATTTTTTCACCTTAACGAGCGGAAGTTGGTCGGTTATTGAGGCCTGCAGCGGGATCAATTACTTGATCGCCTCTATTACCTTAGGTTTTGTTTACGCCTACTTAAATTATTCATCGTATTGGAAACGGGCATTATTTCTTTTGGTGAGCATCATCGTGCCTATCATAGCCAACGGTCTTAGGGCTTACATGATCGTGATGATGGGCCACTTAAGCAACATGACCATAGCCGTAGGGGTTGACCATCTAATCTACGGCGGGGTGTTTTTTAGCTTCGTCATTTTATTGGTTTTTTATCTAGGTTCTTTTTGGCGGGACCCGCCGTTTACTCCCGTTGCGGCATTTCAACCTGAGGGCGAATGGGGCCATGATCAACAAAAGCTTTATCTGGGTATAGCGGCCATGAGCATCTTTTTTATGGTTTGGCCGCTGAGCCATTCATGGTTATCAAAATTCCAATCTGAAGGCCATATACCCTCAGAATTGATACGCGCCAGCTTTGACAATTGGCATAAAGTGGACGGCCTTGAGAGCAACCCTGTGATGACACGGCCTTGGGAGCCCTATTATGATCATGCCGTTGACCAGTTAAACCAGTTTTACAGCGATGGGCAAGAAACCATTGGCATCCACCTGGCCAGCTTTGGCAAAGAGCGGCAAGGGCGGGAACTGGTCAACTCGCTAAACACCTTGATCAACCCCAAATATGCCGACGCATGGCGGATCATTGACTACGATACCGTCACCTTAGCGACGGCTAACCGTCCACAAATCATTCAGTCCGTGCTATCCGGCAACGGAAAAACCCTATTGGCTTTCGAGTGGTATCAAATTGGCAGGAACACCCTTATCAATTCCTACGAAGCGAAACTCATGCAACTTATAAAGCGTTTGACCGCCGACAGCGGCCCGGAATTAAAAATAGTGGTTTGGAAAGAGTTAACAAACCAGGATATGGCGAATGCGTCCGCCGAGTTAAAAGCTTTCTCCACACACTGGCTTAGCCAAACCCATTCCATACCACCCATGAACTGATGTTATGCGGAGCCACGAGATATAGCCAGCCGGAAACCCCATGCTGAAATACCGTATCTTGTGGAAAAAATGAGTTTCTGCGTAACATCCGTCATGAAAATTGAATAGACCACCGTTCATTACCGCACTCCAAACTTAGTAACCAATGCCGCCCAACCCATCCGCCTACAAATCCAGCCTAACG
>DBNZ01000024.1 GCA_002299495.1 Methylococcaceae bacterium UBA659 | reverse complement strand
GCAATTACGACCCGGAAAAAGCGCAGCGCGGCTCTGTTTTTATCGACTAAATCGACAAAATCACCCGCAAATCCGAAAACCCATCCATCACCCGCGATGTATCCGGTGAAGGGGTGCAACAAGCCCTGCTGAAACTGATTGAAGGCACCATTGCTTCCGTCCCCCCCCAAGGCGGACGCAAGAACCCGCAGCAAGACTTTGTCTCGGTCAACACCGCAAACATCCTGTTCATTGTCGGCGGCGCTTTTGCCGGCCTTGACAAAATCATCAAGGCCCGCTCCGAAAAAGGCGGCATCGGTTTTTCCGCAGAAGTTTCCAGCAAAGACGACAGCAAAAATATTAGCCAACTTTTTTCTGAAGTAGAGGCCGATGATTTGATCAAATACGGGCTTATTCCAGAATTCGTTGGCCGCTTGCCGATTGTGGCCACTTTGGAAGAACTGGATGAACAAGCGCTGGTAAAAATCCTCACCGAACCGAAAAATGCGTTGATCAAACAATACAAACACTTGTTTGAAATGGAAGGGGCGGAACTGGAATTCAGGGAGGAATCATTGCTAGCCATCGCCCGAAAATCCATGACCCGCAAAACCGGGGCCAGGGGCCTTAGGACAATCGTCGAGAACTTACTGCTTAACGTCATGTACGAACTGCCCTCAACCGACAACATCAGCAAAGTGGTGATTGATGAAAATGTGGTGAAGGGTGAAACCGAGCCTTACCTGGTGTTCAAGACAGAAAAAAAGAAAGCGGCATCTGAATCGTAGAACGGGTTTAGGTAAGCGCCAATCACCTGATAAGTTTCAGCATAGGGCGAGGAATCCATGCAAAAACAGACGCCGCGATTAATACCCAGCCATTTTAAGCTTAAGTTCTCATGGGCAATCCCAACAAACGGCAACCGCCCCATGAGTCCAATCCAACGCGGTTTTCCCCCAATTGCCAAATTAGCCATTAAACGCCATGACCAAGCCACTGAACATAATCTTATCCATTGTGCTGGCTTTTGCCGTTGCCAGCTTAGCCGGATGCTCAATATCCCATAGTTCCGAGAGCTCCTCAGGCAGCTCGAAGTCGAGTTCTGACCTGCTCTCCAGTCCATTCGCCTCAAGTTCGGAATCGTCCGCCAGTGACCAAGAGAAATTTGCAGGCGACGTGGCCGATTACACCGCAGAATTCGTGACTTCTCGCTCCGGCACAATGGAGGGCTTCCGTAACCAATTAAGCAAAATCGCTCAAGACCACGGCATAACCCATTGGGAAAACAACCTCAGCACTTACCTGGCCATAGGCCGTGGTTTGAAAAAAGCCCAATTAGGTGACCCGCAAGTTTCCGCCTTCACCGAAAGCCTCGGCGGCGATGACCCTATGAAAAGACAAGCGATCATCGACGGTTTAAACCAATAATCTTAAGCTTCCCTGCTTGCTTAGATTTTATCGCCGTTTCCTGCAAAGCGCATTATGTTGGGCTTTCCTTGGGATATTTGCGCTATCCCGCCCAACCTTGGCCAGCCCCCATGCGTTCGAATTTCTCTATATCAACGCCAGCGAAGGGACGGCAAGTGGCGGGCATGCGGCGATCAAATTCGACAATGAAGTCTTTCATTTTCAGCATATTGAACCGGGGCTGTTGCGGGTTTACCGGGACCATTTCCCCGCCTTCCGTTTCGCCTATGGCTACCAAGAAAACCGTACTATCCGGGGCCACAAAATTCTGGTTGAGCACGATGTATTTCAAATGCTGCGCGATGCCTTCAACCGTAGGTATCTGATCCAAAACCAGCAGTTTGGCTTACTGGCCCAGTTTGACGCAGACCGCAGGCTTTTGGCCGGACTAAAACTCAATGCAAAACCCAACCCGAAACCAACCGATGCCCCAACCATTGAACTTAAAGGCCTAGGTTATTTTTTAAAGGATTACCGACCCGGTGCCTTCAATGCATACGCCAACAAGACCACAAAAAGCCCGCAAATTTTGCAATTGAAACAAGCCATCAACCGCAAATATGGGTCAGGTTTCCTAGCAGAAAAAAGACAACACACCCGGAGGCAATTTCTGGCCTTGAAACCGGCATCCCCTGAGACTATTGCCCACCTCGCCGAAGACCGATTTCAACCTGAAAAACTATCTTTTGCCGAACGCTATAAACATGGGCTATTAAATTTGGCCGCGCTGGATATTTTGGAATCGGGGACGCCCCCGCTGGCCGAAACCCTGTTAACGGCCAGCTCCCCTGAATTTTTCCTGAATGAAAAGGCAACTGCCACTTTGGAAGGCTTTAAAAACGCTTTATTTGCCGACCTTATTGGGCTGATGCAGAGCCAGCGCAGCGATTGGGGATACCCGTTTCTGGTCGGAATGGCGCGGCTGCATGTGCTGGCACAATCAATGGCTGAAAAAAAACTGGTGGTCTTGGAGCGTTTTCATCCGCTTGACACCAACCGGCCCGCGCTGGACATCACCGCTAAGGACTTGCCGGCGGTGCTGGCATTTGCCGAAAAGTCGATGGCTTCCGCAACCGGACGCTTGGCAGAAGCGACCGTATTGGATGAACCCGGTTATGGCGAAATCGAAGCCAGTGCCAATACCTATTTGGGCATAACAGCGGCGACCCGCCAGCAAAAGACCGTCCAAATACCTTACCTCTCTAGCACACCGGAAACCGCTGCAAAAGCGGCCTTGGTCCCGTTGCCTCTTGCTGACGCTGAATTAGAAGACCTACAACGCCTATTGACCCAGCATTCAAAAGCCGTCCAGAAACAACTAGGATCAATCTACCGTTACCACCTTTTTGACCGCAATTGCGTCACCGAAATTTTTCGGATAATCAACGCCAGCCTCAGCCAACAAAACAACCCAGTCCAGCAAACATCCGGGCGGCTGCTAGGGGGTTACATTGAGCCGGGAAACTTTAACAGCATCCCCTTCGCCGCCTTCGATGCGGTAGGTAGGCGCTATCGCATACAATCCAGCTATCGTTTGCCCACCTACCGTGAGCGGCAAATTGCACATGAGTATTTGACCAGCGCCGACACGCTAGTGAATTTGTCGGAATCCAATGTCCTCACCTCCTCAATTTACCATTGGCATGGCGAGGATGCCGCTTTCCTGTTTTTTACCCAAGATGCGGTGTGGTCACGGCCTATTTTCGGCGGAATCAACTTAGCGGTGGCCATCGGCCAATCCCTTTATGGTGCGTTGGCCTGGCCGTGGGATTCAGGGAAAAATTTCCAAAAAAGCTTAAAAGGCATCGCCGTCAGCCTGCCAGAACTGGTTTTTTTCAACATCCGCAAGGGTTCATTCCCGCAGTTGATACCCCATATCTCCACTCCGATTGACCTGGAAACCCAATAAAACGGCATATCAAGTCCCGCCTGATTGGTTACCGCACCAACAACTCCTGCCCCAACCAGTCAACCATAACATGGCGGTAGTATTCGGCTTTTGCCGTTTGCAGGTGTTCGATCGGGTTTGGGTTCATGTTCATGCTTGGTTGGCATGATAAATAGGCGTTAAAAAGCACGCGGCGCATGCCTTACCCTTCTGCTGTGTTATCGCAAACACCCGCCCGCCCTGCCTTTGACATCGACCCAAACATGCCGTAGCCCTAAACTCCGCAGCCATTTCTGGCCTTGCTTTTCCTTGAGCATGGCAATGGTCGAGGCACTGCCGGCCACCACGCAAAAATCACCGATGACGCTGACCGCCGCCAGGTTTGCCACCGGCCAGCCGGTTTTGGGATTGAGCACATGGCCGTAACGGGTGTTGCCCACCACAATGCAACGTTCGTAATCGCCGCTGCTGGCCATCGCGCCCTCGGTCAACGCGACTGTCGTTAAAACGCCGCCAGGTTTACGCGGATGGCGGATACCGATACGCCAAGGACTCCCGTCAGGGTGGGCGCCGATGATTTTGATGTCTCCCCCTAAGTTGACCACGCCGTGCTCGATGCCCGCTTGCAGGCACAGCCCGGCGGCACGATCCACCGCGTATTCCTTGACCACGCCGCCCAGGTCAATTTCCATGCCAGATACCGGAAAACGTAACGTCGGCTCTTCCCAAACCAATTTTTCCCAGCCTATCTTGGTCAACAATTCGGCTATTTGTCGCTGGTTGGGCAATTGTCCTGAGGCAAACCGCCAAGCTTGGCGAAGAATGCCGGAGGTGATGTCAAATAGGCCGTCACTTTGTTGGTAACAAGTCTGGGCGTAATTGAGCAAACTCGCCGTTTCCAGATCGACGTCTATGGTCCCGCCCGTAGCGGCACAACGGTTGATTTCCGACAGGAAACTGTCTGCGCGGTAACGGGAAAAGCGCGCTTCTAAGCGATGGATGTCGGCAATGACCTGGCCAATGATTAAATGCGCTTGATCACCATCGCCAGCGTAAACCTGAATATCACAAGGCGATCCCATGGCGTTGAATTCGGTACGCAAGAATTCCATTCGCCTAGAACATCAAGCTCCATGTCGCCGACAAGGTGCCGACCCGCTCTAGCTGGTAGCCATTGACATCGTCCAGCACCGGTTGTAACCATTCGATGCCGAAGCGGTGGCCTTGGAAGCTGCCATCGGGTACGACCGCACCCAAGCCAAATCCGACATCCACATAACTCCCGCCGTAACTCTCCGGAAAATCCATCGCCCCCACGCTTCGAAAATGCCTTGACCCAGGGTTGACATCGTCGACCCAGCGACCTTCTACCACACCTGGAGTAGGATGGTATTGCCCGTAAATTTGGCTTTGATAAGTGAACAGCCACCGTAGCGAAGAGGTCAACCAGGGCAGCACATTGTAGCCGCCCCATACGCTGGACTGAAATACGTCACCGAGGGCGTAGCCCGATTCATTGC
>DBNZ01000042.1 GCA_002299495.1 Methylococcaceae bacterium UBA659 | reverse complement strand
GTTAACAAAAATGAAATAACAAATTAACAGTGGGCGGGTAGCCTCAAGCGGGTGGACTGGGTTCCACGACTAAAACACAATCAACTAACCTGGAGATTACCATGCGTTTCGCCAAACCTTTGTTGCTAATGGCGACAGCCGTTGTCGCTGTTATGTCATTTGCCGCCCAAGCTGATGAAAGTATCCAATTAGGCCCAAGGCCGTTCTTTTTGGTTGAAGACATGCCAGCAAGCGACCTGAAGGACGCTTTGAAACAATGCGAAAACGGCCCTTTTTACAAATCAGATTTTTCGATTGGCCATCGTGGCGCACCTTTACAATTCCCGGATCACACTAAGGAATCGTATGAAGCCGGCGCTAAAATGGGTGCCGGTATTTTGGAATGCGATGTGACTTTTACCAGGGACAGGGAGTTGGTTTGCCGTCATTCTCAATGTGATTTACACACCACCACTAACATCTTGGAAACGCCACTGGCTAATAAATGTGACGTCAAGCCTAATTTTAGCAGCGAAACCCCGTTCAAAGACATTAACTGCTGCACTAGCGACATCACCTTGGCTGAGTTCAAAACCTTGCGCGGCAAAATGGACGCAGGCAACCCTAATGCTAAAACTGTGGCCGAGTATTTGGACTCCACTCCAAACTGGCGCACCGATTTATACTCGGGCAGAGGCACCTTGTTGACCCATGCCGAGAGTATCGAGTTGTTCAAAAAACTGGGCGTGAAAATGGCTCCGGAATTGAAAACGCCTAGAGTAAAAATGCCGTTCAGAGGGTTTACCCAAGAAGCTTACGCGGCCAGAATGATCCGCGAGTATAGACGGGCCGGTGTTCCGGCAAGAGATGTTTACCCGCAATCATTTTTGTATGATGACATTAAATTTTGGATAAGAAACAATCCGCATTTTGGCAGGCAAGCGGTATTTCTTGAATCTATCGGTGTCCCAGGGCAGATTCCTGCGGCTATTGGCCGTATCCCTACTTTAGTGGCGGACCGCGTACAAATCGTGGCGCCACCTATATGGGCTTTGCTCGCCTTGGACCAAAACAACAAAATCGTCCCTTCTGAGTATGCCAAAGCCATTAAGGCGGCGGGCTTGAAAATCATCACTTGGAGTTTCGAGCGTTCCGGTTTGTTGAAACACGGCGGCGGTTTCTTCTATCAATCAATCGCTAACGGCGTCAAAACTGACGGTGACATGATGGTTGTGTTGGACGTGTTGGCTAAAGATGTCGGCATCATGGGTATTTTCTCCGACTGGCCTGCGACCACCACATACTATGCTAACTGCATGGGTTTGAAATAAACCAATCGGCCAGTGCTGCTGGCTACAGGCAACGGACGGCGGGCGACTTAGGTTGCCCGCCGTTTTTTTTACGGCTCAGAACACGTTCTTAGGCGTTCGTTTGATATTGCACGGGTGCAGAGCTTCCTTACCGTGTTTTTGATTGTTCCAAGCTTGCCCGGTACACCCTCATCAAGGACATAAGGGCTAAAAAATCGTAAAGCGCGTGGATAATGATGGGGGTCAATAAATTCCGCTCGCCACCATAATCCAATGCCAAGCCCAAATAACAACCGACCAATCCCGCCAGCACTAGGTATAACGGCGTGACCGCATGGACAAAGCCAAAAATCAAGTTGCTGCCGATCAAAGCCGTGGTCTTGCTCCAATGCATTTCCATCCAGGGTTGAAATACGCCCCTGAACAACACTTCTTCGGAAAAACCGGCGATGGAGGCCAATATCAACAAATCTGTCCAATGAAGACGGTTAAGGTTTGGCCCTAAGGTCCTTAGCAGGAGTTGCTTGATTTGGGCGACCGATGGGTGTTGCCAGTGCTCCATCAACAAAAACATCATAAAAAGCGGCAACGTGCCGATAATCCCGAAAAAGATGGCGGTATCGGAAAAATGCAAGGATTGAAACGGGTCCACGCCGGTTATCCATCCTAGCAACACGGCGACAAGAATCAACGCAGCCTCAAATAAGCAGGCGAATTGAAAAAAATTGTCGTTTTTTGCGGTTGGTTTGTTCATAAGCGTTTAAGAAATTTAGGTAAAGGCGAGGGCGGCCGGTAAAATGGCGAAATTTTAGGGCGTCATTATGCAATGTTTCATCTATAAAAGCCTAAAAACCGAATACCTTTATCTTTATCTGGATAAAAAAGACGATTTTGCCGCCGTGCCCGAAGCCTTGCTACGCAGTATGGGGCGGTTGGAATATGTGATGGAGCTGCAATTATCGGCAAAACGTAAACTGGCGCAAGAAACTGCCGAAAAAGTCATGGTCTGTTTGCAACAGCAAGGCTTTTTTGTGCAACTGCCGCCTGCTAGGGAAAAGACTACGGTTAATTGAGCGTTTGTATTCAGAACGTGTTTTAACAGTGTCGCGAGCGGTTCGCGTGCAACGATGGCATGGATGCCTACCCTCTGGGGCATAAAGGAGTAGAAATTACGCATTGACAACAGTCTGAAAATCTGGGCTAAAGTGGCTCATGGTAGGCATCAGGCTACCGATGAAGCCCGCAATAACCCCGTTGAACCGCTTACGCTGGACGCTATAACCGTTGTCTGAAGAAAACATGGCGCTGAGTTTCTAAAGCTGGACAGAGCCGCACAAATGGTCTCGGATGGCGGTCTTGCTGTGCGCCTGAAAATTCTCGATAGTGCAGACCTGCTTGATGGCGCGGTGATACTGCTCAATATGCCCGTGCGGGTCGGTAAAGGTTTTCCGGCTGACCGCGGCAACGGCCGTATTTGGGTTCGCCCAGCAAGCAACTGATGTACACTGGCAAGGTGCAGCGGGCGGCGCTGGGGCGGGTGATTGTCCTGATCATAAACGAGCCTTCCGGTGGCGGCTGGTTTGGGTATTTTAAAAGCTAGAGGAACTTATTGAATTAGTAGCCAGAACGGCCAAAAAAGAACATAACCTGCCCCAAAATGATAAAACAGAAGCGCCAGAGGTCCAACTTTATCAAACAAGAGAGTCAAAAATAATTTTGTTCGATGGTTGCGCCATAGTTTTGCAAGTTCCTCAAAGGAAAATTATAGTGGGTCGAACCGCACAGGTTCGGGTTGGTTTTCAGGTTTAAAAAAGGGCTTCAAGCCCTTCTCCATTTTGGCAGGGCGGGTCCATAAGGGCATTAGTTAGGTTTTTTCATGCTTAAAGCGTTAAAGATATCCAAAAATTCATCGGCCTTAGGCCGATAGAGAAAAAGACCTAACGCAGACATCAAAACAAAGATATAAAGGGTATTGAAACCGTCATCTAGCATAAACATGACCAAACCATAAATGCCCATGCTATCCATCAGTGTTAGGGACACCAGAACTGTTGCTAGATAGCGTTTTTTTGCTTCAGTAAAATAGTCATTCGTGACCATAGGTATGGTTTTGTTCAAATGAATCTGTAGGTATCTGATAAGGTTTGTCATAGGGAAAGTCACTATGGCAACTAGGTATAACAGGCTTCTTAGCAATACCCTGTTTTCTTCTGGCATGGGCGTGATCATCTGGTCTTCAAACGCATGGCAGGCAATTACTATCGCGATCAGTCCAATCGACATAATGGCGCTAACGAGCCACGTCAATCTCAAGGCTCCATTTATTTGTCCGCAGCTTGGTTTGTGCATGGCTTCCTGCTTTTTTGGCAATATTAAAAAGTGGTACGAGTTCTTAGCGGTTTGAATTTTTGTGCCAAATGAATTGTTGACTTAATTACTGGGTATAGCCATAATTTTAATCTTTGTACCATAGAAATCTTATGTCAAAACCAATCATTTTTACAAACAGTGCGGCGACTAAAGTCGGCGAATTGATATCTGAAGAAGGCAATGGCGATCTTAAACTTAGGGTTTATGTATCAGGTGGTGGCTGCTCCGGTTTTCAATATGGCTTTACCTTCGATGAGGAAATCAATGAGGACGACACGCTTATTGAAAACGGGGGGGTCACTGTGCTGATTGATGCGATGAGCGTCCAATATCTAACCGGTGCTGAAATTGACTATAAAGAGGATATTTCAGGTTCACAATTTGTCATCCGCAATCCTAATGCAAAAACGACTTGCGGCTGTGGCTCGTCATTTTCCGCTTAATTTGTTTTCGCATTATAAATTCCTCCCAAACACCTAGGTTGCTCCGAACCGGTCACTTCCGTTAGATTACCAGGCAAACCTTTTAGGGTTTGTCTGGCCAGCCAGGCAAAAGCCATGGCTTCAACATGGTCAGGATTGATGCCGTAATAGGCGGTGGACGCTACAGGGCAAGCCAACTGTTTTCTGATCATATCAAGCAACAAGCCATTATGGGCGCCCCCTCCGCATATCAACACTCCCTCAGTCATTGGGGCATAGTCTAGGATGGCTTCACAAATGCTAATTGCGGTCAACTGGCATAGACTGGCTTGAATATTTTCCGGAGGACGGTTAGCTCCGGATATAAAATTCTCTAGCCATGACAGCGAAAAATATTCTTTTCCCGTACTTTTAGGGGGGGGGAGCCGGAAATAAGCGTCTTGTTTAAGTTTCCCGACCAATAGGTGGTCAATTTCCCCAGTCTTCGCCCAATCGCCATTACGGTCGAAAGGGAGGTTCTGATGACGAAATATCCATCCATCCATCAACGTATTGCCTGGGCCGGTGTCGAACCCAAAAACTTTTTGATCGGGGTTTTTGGGGGCGGGTAATACAGTGATGTTGGCGATGCCGCCAATATTGACTATGCAACGGTTAAGAGTGGGATGTCTGAAAATGGCTTGGTGGAAGGCCGGTACCAGGGGGGCTCCCTGGCCGTTACAGGCCATGTCGCGCCTTCTAAAATCGGCAACAGTGGTGATGCCGGTTTTTTCGGCGATGATATTCGGATCGCCAATCTGAAGGGAAAACGGGAATAGGCCATTGGGGTGATGGCAAACGGTTTGACCGTGGCTGCCGATGGCTTTTATGTTATTGATATAATCTCTGTTATTGGCTATTAAAAGATTGGCCGTAGCGGCAAACAAATGACCTAGCTGGCAGTCAATGCTGCCGTACTCTATTAAGGAAACCTTATTATTGATGTTGCTCAGGCTCTGGATCGCGGCCCTTAACTCGGCGTCAAAAGGATGGAACACAAAATCGATTAATTCGACGGTATCGGATCCAAAATCGACTAACGCCGCATCGACGCCATCGGTGCTGGTTCCTGACATCAAGCCGATATAAAGCTCACGCAATGTCTTAGTCCGTTTTAGTTTGGTTTTTAACCAATAAAGATTTCGCTTTGGCTTGGTAAAGCTGGGCTAACAAAGGTTGGGCTTGCCGTTTAAAATCAGCTAGGTACTGATTGTTTAAAGACATGGCGTTACGCGAACTTTGAATGAGCTCGGGATTGCGGTGTTTGCCGTCAACGCGAAATTCATAATGCAAATGAGGCCCCGTCGCTAAGCCGGTTTGCCCGACATAGCCGATAATCTCCCCTTGCTTGACGATTTCCCCTAGCTGGAGGCTCCGTTTAAAACGGGAAAGATGGGCATAGAGGGTTTCATAACGTGAACCATGCTGGACAATAATCACTTGGCCATAGCCGCCTTTGCGGCCTAAAAATGCTATCGTCCCGTCACCCGTGGTTTTTACCGGGGTACCGGTACGGGCGGCATAGTCAACTCCGTTATGGGCGCGAATCCGGTTAAGAATAGGGTGCTTGCGGTTGATGTTGAAATGGGAGCTAATTTTGGCAAACTCGACCGGCGTACTCAAGAAGGCTTTCCGCATTGCTTTACCTTCAGGTGTGTAGTAATGGCTATTGCCTACTTCGTCCACATATCGGACTGCGGTCAAGATTCTGTTTTGGTTGACAAACTCAGCCGCGACAATCAGCGGTTCTGCGTTAACGTCGTGTTCATAAACCACCGTAAACTGATCCCCATGCCGTAAGTTGGTGGCAAAATCTATATCCCATGCAAAAATGCTGGCCAATGGTTCAATCAGACTTTCCGGGAGGCCAATTTCCTCGGCCGATTCTGCAAAAGAGGTTCGGATAGTGCCTTGGGCGGTCATGTAGTGATGAGGGGATTCATCAACTGCGGGCTCTTCAATTAGGCTGAGTTTATTGCCTACCTTTATGATTTTATGGACCCGATGGCCGGTTTCCGATTTGATAGGCCTGTCTTGGTATCTATTTGCCAAAGGATAATCGGGAATGAAATCGGGTTTTGGATAAAACGCCGTATCGATTTGAACGGGGAGTTCCACGTTGCTTATGTTTGCGTGGGTCGATTTTTTCGCTAGCTTAAGATGGCTGAGTTTTCTGCCGATTTTTTTGGCATGGGAAACGTATCTCTTCGATTTTTTATACTTCCCTCGTTTCGAGCTGCTGGCCACATGCTTTTTTCCGTGCTTAACGCTGGCATGGGTGTG
The DNA here is from genome assembly GCA_002299495.1 of Methylococcaceae bacterium UBA659. Taxonomy (GTDB): domain Bacteria; phylum Pseudomonadota; class Gammaproteobacteria; order Methylococcales; family Methylomonadaceae; genus Methylovulum. Next base: position 753 of record DBNZ01000042.1, on the reverse strand, counting down.
TTTTTTGCTTGAAGCATGGGTTGGCTTAGCATGGCCGGACATGGCCGCAATAACTAAGCCCACACCCAAACATAATGAGGCTATGATTTTTTGTTTCACAATAAGTTAGCTAAGCAATTGATAATAAAAATTATTTTGTACTGCACAAGGTGGCTTCATTGTAAGGGTTTTTTTTCAGTTTACCAAACTCGAAGACATAAACCGGTTATATAAAACCATTTAAAAAGCATACAAGCTTTGGTTTAATTTATAAGGCGTATATAAAACATAACGTTATGAGTGTTTGTTAAATAAGCCATTAAAGATAGTTTCGTCTTTAGGGACGCATTATTTCAAACTGCCCACTCACTCGTTAGCAAGCTGGGTCAAAAGCTCCGCTTGATGTTCGCTGATTAAGAAATCGCTGAATAAACAGTCGATATCCAGATTGGCCGGATGGTTTTCAGATTTTTTAAAATTTCATACGCCATTTGGCGTGCCGTTTTAAACGGCTTCTCGGTTTCCAGCCCAGTTTGGGCGGATTTGCCCCTAGGCGGCGGACAATGACCTCCTGAGCAGGGTACGGGTTGGCCAGTGAGTCGTTCTTCGCCAAGCCCCGGTAGCGGGTCTTGCGGCAGCGGGTAGGGAATACGCGCCGCCTTATCTGTATTTGAAATCGCGGTTCATCAACGAAGAATCCCCCCATTACGCCGAACAGGCCTATTTTGACGAGCAAATTCAAGCCCTAAGGCTGTTTGACTTTTCTGGCTACGG
>DBNZ01000040.1:12310-17157 GCA_002299495.1 Methylococcaceae bacterium UBA659 | reverse complement strand
ATGGCCAAGCATTAGCCATGCCGATCATTTTGCTAGGTACTGCGGCCTGCCATTTGTGCGATGAGGCCAAAACTCTCGTCGCGGCATCGGGTGGTCACGCCATTTGGGTCGACATTGCCGACCACCCCGCTTGGTATGGACGTTACGCCATCCGCATACCCGTTTTATACCACCCCGAATCCGAACAAGAATTGGCTTGGCCGTTTGACCATGCCGCCGCGAAATCCTTTATCGAAAACCACACCATGAATCCACGACACCGCATTGAAAAAGACAGCATGGGCGAATTGAAAGTCCCCGCAGACGCCCTGTACGGCGCACAAACGCAACGCGCCATCGAAAATTTCCCGGTCAGTGGCTTGCAGATGCCCGCTGAATTTATCCAGACCGTCGCCTTGATCAAAAAGACCGCGGCCTGCGTCAATATTGCATTGGGCGCGCTAGCGCCTGATTTGGGCAAGGCCATTATCGCGGCGGCCGACCAAGTGGAAAACGGCCAGCATGCCGGGCAGTTTCCGGTGGACGTATTCCAGACCGGTTCCGGCACCAGCACTAACATGAACGTCAATGAAGTCATTGCCTCTATCGCCAGCCAAATGGCGGGCCAGACGGTCAGCGCCAACGACCACGTCAACATGGGACAAAGCAGCAACGATGTCATCCCCACCGCTATCCACGTCAGCGCCGCCTTGCAGTGCCATCACGCCTTGTTGCCCGCGTTAGGCCATTTGGCGCAGACCATCGAAACCAAGGCAGCCAGCCTAGCGCAGATCACTAAGACCGGCCGCACCCATTTGATGGACGCGATGCCCATCCGCATGGACCAGGAGCTAGGGGCGTGGGCGCTGCAAATCCGCAACGGCATGGCCCGCATCGAAGCCGCGTTGGTTAGGGTTCACAAATTGGCCCAGGGCGGCACTGCGGTTGGCACCGGCATCAACGCCGATCCTGAATTTGCCGGAAAATTCGCCGCCGCCTTAAGCCAGGAAACCGGCTTGCCGTTCACGCCGAATGGCTCATTGTTCGAGAGCTTAAGTAGCCAGGACGCCATCGTCGAACTGTCCGGGCAAATGAAAACGGTCGCCGTCAGCCTAATGAAAATCGCCAACGACTTGCGCTGGATGAACTCGGGCCCGCTGGCCGGTTTGGGCGAGATCGAACTGCCCGCCCTGCAACCGGGCAGCAGCATCATGCCGGGCAAGGTCAACCCGGTGATACCCGAAGCCACCGCAATGGTGGCCGCCCAAGTGATCGGCAACGACGCCACCATCACCGTAGCGGGGCAAAGCGGCTCGTTCCAATTGAACGTGATGTTGCCGGTAATCGCCTACAACTGCCTGCAAAGCATCGGCTTGTTGGCGAATGCCTGCCGTTTGCTGGCCGATAAGTCGATTGCCGGATTCACTGTCAGATCGGACAATCTGCAACCAGCGTTGGCAAAAAACCCAATCCTGGTGACCGCCTTAAACCCGCTCATCGGTTATGCCAAAGCGGCGGACATTGCCAAGGCGGCTTATCGGCAAGGACGGCCCATTATTGACGTGGCGGCGGAGATGACCGACTTAAGCCAGGACGAATTGGAAAAACTGTTGGAACCCAAACACTTGACACAAGGCGGTATCCAAAGTTGAACCCGCCAATCAGGGCTATCTTACGATTCATTACGCGATCTGAAACATGCTTAAGCCGGGTTAGCATCGCACGCCTCCTGAGGTTCTGTTGATGTTTCAGCAAGACACCGTCAAGCTGTCTCAGCTAATACCAGAATGACGGTTAAAAACTTGCGTAGATACGCATGCTCTAAAACAGAGGGCTGATGCAGCGCCGCCACAGACACCCGGTTAATTAGCGTGTCACTCAACGACCGTTAAACTGTGCTACATTCCCTTAATTTTTTCCAACACTCGCCCAATGCCAAACCATCCCGTTTATCCGGTCAAGCCGGAAATTTCCGCATACGCCCATATCACCGCTGACCGGTATCGTAGGCTTTATCAAAAGTCGATAGAGCAACCGGAAATATTTTGGGCGGAACAAGCCGGGTTGTTCTTGGATTGGGATAAAAAATGGGACTCGGTGTTGGCTTATGATTACCCAACGGCTTATATCCGTTGGTTTGAAGGCGGCAAATTAAATGTTAGCGTGAATTGTCTGGACCGGCATTTAGCCAGCCGGGGCGACCAGGTGGCCATTATCTGGGAAGGCGACAACCCAGCCAATGTGCAAAAAATCACTTACCGGCAATTGCACCGTGAAGTGTGCAAGTTTGCCAACGTGCTCAAGGCCCAGGGCGTAGGCAAAGGCGACCATGTCTGCATTTACCTACCCATGATACCGGCGGCGGCGGTGGTGATGTTGGCCTGTACCCGCATCGGCGCGGTGCATTCCATTGTCTTTGGCGGCTTTTCGGCGGAATCATTGAAAGACCGTATCCTCGACGCCGACAACCGGTTTCTGGTTTGCGCCGATGAAGGTTACCGGGGCGGCAAGTTGGTTCCGATTAAAGCGACGGTGGACAAGGCCGCCGCCAACTGCCCGAATTTAGAAAAAATCATCGTCATCCAGAATACCGCCAATCCCGTCCCTTGGCAGGAAGGCCGTGATATTTGGTACCACGAAGCCATGGCGGCGGCCTCGGAACATTGCCCGCCCGAGAGTATGGCCGCCGAAGACCCGCTATTTATCCTCTACACCTCCGGTGCCACCGGCAAACCTAAGGGTGTGCAACACACGACCGGCGGTTATTTGCTGTATGCGGCAATCACATACAAATACGTGTTCGATTACCACGACGGCGAAGTCTTTTGGTGTACGGCCGATATTGGCTGGATAACGGGGCATTCCTATGTTATTTACGGGCCGTTGTGCAACGGGGCGACCACCTTGATGTTTGAAGGGATGCCGACTTATCCGGAACCCGACCGCTATTGGCGCATTATCGATAAGCACCAGGTCAACATTTTTTACACCGCTCCGACGGCCATCCGCGCCTTGATGGCGCAGGGCAACGACTATGTTGGTCGCACGCAACGGACGAGCCTGCGTATTTTGGGCAGTGTCGGCGAGCCTATCAATTCTGAAGCCTGGGAATGGTATTACCATATAGTGGGCGCAGGCCACTGCCCCATTGTCGATACCTGGTGGCAAACCGAAACCGGCGGGATTTTAATCACCCCATTTCCGGGCGCAACGGCTTTAAAACCCGGTTCCGCGACCCTGCCGTTTTTTGGCATCAGACCCTATATTCTCGATAACCAAGGCAACCTGCTGGAAGGGTCCGCAGAGGGCATTTTAGTCTTCGACTTCCCTTGGCCCGGCCAGGCGCGTACGGTTTATGGCGACCACCCGCGTTTTATTGACACCTATTTTAAAGCTTATCCGGGCTATTATTTTGCCGGCGACGGCGTCCGCCGCGATAACGACGGTTATTACTGGATTACCGGTCGGGTCGATGATGTCATCAATGTGTCTGGCCACCGCTTGGGCACGGCGGAAATTGAAAGCGTACTGGATTTGCACGAGCATGTCGCCGAATCTGCCGTGGTCGGGTTCCCGCATGAGATCAAAGGCCAGAGCATTTATGCGTTTGTCACCTTAAAAGTCGGCATTGCACCGTCCGATCGCATGAAAAAGGAATTAATCAGTTTGGTGCGTAGGGAAATTGGCGCAATCGCGACCATAGACGCCATCCAATGGGCGACGGCATTGCCCAAAACCCGTTCCGGCAAAATCATGCGCCGAATTTTGCGGAAAATCGCCGCCAATGACTTAGCTAACTTAGGAGACACTTCCACCTTAGCCGAGCCGTCCGTGGTCGATGCGATTATTGCCAATAGGGTCAGTTGACGCGACCAGCCCGTTAACGTTACGGTAAGGGGCGCGCCGCTCACTGAGCTTAAACGAAGCCGCCGAACTTTGATGAAAACCAAAACTCCAAAACCGCCCACGGGCGGCGCGCCCCTTTGACCGGCCTGTTAAGTCCAGGAATACCCACCAAAGCCCAGCCACCACCCAACAAGACAGACCGGTTTGCCCCGATGTGCAGCGAACGCCAAACCCAACGATGTCCAGACCTTAAGATACTCGATTGACCCAATATCCAGGCCGACGTGACTGATGGGCTATAGCAAAAATAATTATGCAGTCACTCCGAGAAGACTTGTAAACAAGCCAAAATGGAAAGCCTTTGACGACAACGCGCCGTGTGCTGGAAGCAGAAGGGGGAGCCAACATCAGGGAAAGCAACTATCAGAGACACGGCTTTTTCAACAGATGATGAGAACTTTTCGCCCAACCCTCGTTGCGCCGCTTCATAAAACTTTACTTCTGCCATAAATTCTTCCCGAGCCTCAGGAATAAATTCAACTTTTCTCACTGAACAAGACGCTTGGCTTCATTGAATACATCTTGCGCCGGGATAGTAAAAACTTCCCCTGCCTCAAAAGCCGAAACACGGCGGGCAATTTCTCGCTCCCACTCTTGTTCGATTTCCGCAAAGATTTGCTCTTGTAAAGACTCTAAAAGAAATTCGGCGAGCTTCGCCCGGTCATCAGGAGGCAACCGCGAGGCTTGTTGTTCTATTTCAAAAAGTGAGGTGGACATAGGAGTTCCTTGATTTGGCAAGAGATGAGCCATATTTTACGCTAACAGCAACGGAAGTTTGAAAAAAACTAAAAGACCGTCTACAACCACCGAAGCTAACGAAGACAAACAGAAACCCACACCCAAGAACAGCCTAACAGGATGTTTAGCTTGCTGTTTTAGTCCCCGCCGGGAGCATGTGTAGATACCTATGCACAACGGGTAGGAGACCCGCCCCGAAGGACGAAGCCACGAATCGGGACGGG
>DBNZ01000040.1:0-11934 GCA_002299495.1 Methylococcaceae bacterium UBA659 | reverse complement strand
GTCTTGGTTAATGATGATGCCCGCCCGGCCCGTGGATATGGCCGTGGGTGATTTCTGCTGCGCTAGCGGGCCTGATTGCGATGATTTCCACGTCAAACGTCAAGGCAATACCGGCCAACGGGTGGTTGCCGTCGACGGTGATGTCATCGCCTGCGATTGCGACGATGGTGACCATGCCGGAGCCGGAACTGTCATCGGCCTGGAATTGCATGCCCACTTCCAACTCAGCCACGCCTTCAAACATGTCCCGCGGGATGATTTGCACCCGCTCTGCCATGAACTCGCCATAAGCGTCTTCGGCTTCGATACAGACGCTAAAGCGCTCGCCCTCGGCTTTGCCATGCAGGGCTTTTTCCAAGCCAGAAATGATGTTGCCGTTACCGTGCAAGTACACTAACGGCGGGTTGCCGATGGAGCTGTCAATTACGTCGCCGGCATCGTTAGTCAAGGTGTAATGGATGGAAACGGTCATGTTGTTCGCAACTTGCATGAGTAAACCTACTGGGATCAAATTAAAACAGCCGCAATCATAAGGCGTTGCTTGCTCTCGGGGAGTCGCTATTTTTGCGAAAGCTGGTTTTGGGCATCCAAGCCCCAGCAAGCAGCAAACACTTGGCGCGGCCTAAAAATCTTCACTTCGCGCGCGCCACGTTTCCAGGATTTTTCAGACAAGGCATTGTTTTAATTAGCCTTAGCGATTTCAATCAAGACCTCGTTCGGGTTGACCGCATCGCCTTTGGCAACATAAATGGCCTTGACCACACCGGCGATAGGCGCGGTGACCTCGGTTTCCATTTTCATGGCTTCGGTAACCAACACCCCGGCGCCGGCCAATACCGGTTGCCCTTCCTTGACCAGCACTTCCAGAATATTGCAAGGCATGCTGGCGACCACGTCGCCGGTACCGGACGGGCGTGGCCGCTTGCTGGCGATGGTGCTTTTGACCGCGCCGTGGGCGCCGCCTTCCAGGACGATTTCGTCCAAAGTCTCGACCACGATGTCTTCCGGTATGCCGTCTACCGTGAAATAAAAATGCCTAAGGCTTTGGTTCTTAGGGCCGGCGCCGGTGACTTTGACGTGGTAGGACTCGCCATGCAAGGCGATATTGAATTCGGTCGGGGCTTTCTTGACGCCGTCGGCGGTTGCGGCGACCAGTTCTAAGGGTTCCGGCACTAGCGTCCCGGTTGCGCGTTGCTCTAGGAACAACTTGGCCACTTCGGGGAACAGGGCATAGCTCAACACGTCTTCGTCGGTTAGCGCCAGATGGCCGATTTCTTGGCGCAAATGCTCGAACTCCGGCTTCAATAAATCGGCCGGGCGGCAGTCGATGATTTCTTCCTTGCCGACGGCGCGGTTCTGTAGTTCGGCGTTGACCGGCGCGGGCGCTTTGCCATAACCGCCTTGCAGGTAGCGTTTGACTTCATTGGTGATGGTCTCGTAGCGTTTGCCGGTCAACACGTTCAACACGGCCTGGGCACCGACGATCTGCGAAGTCGGCGTGACCAGCGGCGGATAGCCTAGGTCTTTGCGTACCTTGGGAATTTCTTGGTAGACCTCGGTGATGCGGTCTAAGGCGTTGCGTTCTTTCAGTTGGTTGGCGAGATTGGAAATCATGCCGCCCGGCACTTGGAACACATGCGTCCGGGTGTCGATGCCGGTGAATTCGCTTTCGAAGCGGTGGTATTTTTTGCGTACCCCGGCGAAGTAATGATTGGCGGCTTGCAGTTTCTCCAAATCCAGGCCGGTGTCGTAAGGTGTGCCCGCTAACGCCGTCACCAAGCTTTCGGTAGCCGGGTGGCTGGTGCCGCCCGACCATGATGACAACGCGGTGTCGACATAACGGCAGCCGGACTCGATGGCCTTCAACTGGCACATTTCAGCCAAACCGGAGGTGGCGTGGGTATGCAGATGTAGCGGCACATCGACGGTGTCGACCAAGGCCTTGACCAGCTCGCTGGCGGCATAGGGGGTTAAAAGACCTGCCATGTCCTTGATGGTGATCGAGTCGCAACCCATGGCGGCCAGGCTTTTGCCGAGCTTGACGAAGTCGTCGAGGTTATGCACGGGGCTAGTGGTGTAGCAAAGGGTGCCTTGTGCATGCTTGCCGCTGTCTTTGACCGACTCGATGGCGGTTTGCAGGTTGCGTATGTCGTTGAGCGCGTCGAAAATGCGGAATACGTCCATGCCGTTTGCGGCCGCTTTTAAAATGAACGCCCGCACCACGTCGTCGGCGTAGTGGCGGTAGCCAAGCAAATTCTGCCCCCGCACCAACATTTGCAGCGGCGTGTTAGGCAACGCTTGTTTGAGTTTGCTCAAGCGCTCCCAAGGGTCTTCCTTCAAAAACCGCAGGCAAGCGTCGAAGGTGGCCCCGCCCCAGCATTCCAGCGACCAATAGCCGATAGCATCGAGCAAGGCGCAACCGGGCAGCATGTCTTCGGTACGCAATCGGGTGGCGATCAACGATTGATGGGCGTCGCGCAGGACGACGTCGGTGAGGTGGACTTTATTCATGGTGGGTTCCTAAAAAATTACAAGCCGGTATGCGCCGCTAACGCCGCAGCAATCACGCCGGCTAGAATTTCCGGCCTAGGTTTGTTGGAGTAGTGGATGAGTTCAGGATGGTCTTCGACAAAACCGGTATTAAAGCGGCCGGCATGAAATTCGGGGTGCTTTAAGATTTGCAGGTAATATGGGATGGTGGTCTTGATGCCGAACAGCCCCATGTCGCGCAACGCCCGTTCCCCGCGCTTGATCACGTCTTCCCAGTTCATCGCGCTTACGATGACTTTTGCCAGCATGGAATCATAGAACGGCGGAATGTCGTAGCCGGTGTAAATCGCGGCGTCGGTGCGCACGCCCGGGCCGCCGGGGGCGTAGTAGCGGGAGATTTTGCCAAAACTGGGCAGGAAATTGTTTTGCGGGTCTTCGGCGTTGACGCGGAATTGTATCGCGTAGCCGCGCTTGCCGATTTCTTCCTGTTTGCAGCGCAACGGCAAACCTGCGGCTATGCGGATCTGTTCTTCGACAATGTCGACGCCGGTGATGGTTTCGGTGATGGTGTGCTCGACTTGGACGCGGGTGTTCATTTCCATGAAGTAGAAACGGTCGTCGTTGTCGAGCAAAAATTCCACGGTGCCGGCGTTGGTGTAGCCGACCGCTTTGGCCGCCAGCACCGAGAGACCGCCAATGTATTGCCGCTGGGCTTCGTTCAATTGCGGCGACGGGGCGATTTCGATCAGTTTTTGGTTGCGCCGCTGGATCGAGCAGTCGCGTTCGTACAGATGGATGGTGTTGCCGTAATGGTCGGCCAACACTTGCACTTCGATATGGCGCGGGTTGTGAATGCATTTTTCTAGGAATACGGAGGCGTTGCCGAAGGCTTTGCTGGCTTCGGAAATGACGCGGCCGTAATTGCGCTTGAGGTCTTCTGGGTTATCGCAACGCCGGATACCGCGCCCGCCGCCACCTGAGGTGGCCTTCAACATCACCGGATAACCGATTTTTTCAGCGGCCGTCAAAGCTTCGTCGACGCTGGCTAGGTTGCCGTCGGTGCCGGGCGTAACCGGGATGCCGGCGGCGGTCATGGCCTTGCGGGCTTCGGTCTTGTCGCCCATGCGGTGGATGACATCGGCGTCTGGGCCGATAAAGACGATGCCGCGCTCCTTGCAGGCGCGGGCGAATTGGGCGTTCTCCGACAAGAAGCCGTAACCTGGGTGGATCGCATCGCAATGGGTGGACACCGCAAGGTTGACCAAATGGTAAATGTTCAGATAGCCCGCCACCGGCTCGCTGCCGATGCAGTAGGATTCATCGGCTTTTTTCACATGCAGCGCGAAGCGGTCGGCTTCGGTGTAAATCGCCGCTGAGCGTATGCCCATTTCGGCGCAGGCGCGGACGATGCGGACGGCGATTTCGCCGCGGTTGGCGATTAAAATTTTTCGTAACATAAGGCCTTGATTCAAAGAGTCGCTCAGAAACCAAAATAATAAAGTGATTTCGCCGAAATAAGAAATATGCCTTTCGCACTTCAAATTTCGGCATATCCGCCGCCTCACCCCTAGGAGGCATAGGTATCTACATAAGTCCCAAAGCTCCTTCTCCCTCTGGGAGAAGGTTGGGATGAGGGGATTTAACTGCTTGATTATATTGCCCTCACCCAACCCTCTCCCAAAGGGAGAGGACGTTAATCCATAATATAACCTTATGTTTTTATTATTTTTAATACTTGTGTAGATACCCATGCCTAGGAGGGGCAGGGGCGCTAACACTATGGGTTACATCTTGGACAATGGGAAGGGTCGGCGTATGCCTCGTCAACCTCAAACACTTGTTGGTATCGGCAAGATTGGCACAGCGCCCTGCGTTGCATTATGGCATTGGTTGGGGTTCCGCACCACCCGCATGGTAAGCCAAACAGGACTTCATCCGGCCAAAAACCGGGCCGGCCACAGCTAGGACAAGCGCTCAATAAGCGTTCGGCCAAATTCTCCGTGGCTTTAGCGATCCGTGCGCGGCGTTCCGGGCAATGGTGGGCGCGAAGGTCATAAGTTACCAAAAGCGGCCATTGTATCGTATTACCAAACCATTTATGCAATTGTTCATGAATCGCCGGGTCGCCATATAACCCTTTGCTAACACGGCCCTGGGTTTTTATTATCAGCCCTTGGTCTGGGGGCGTGGCCGTTATGAATGCCGCCAGTTCTTCGGCATTTTGGCATTGCCGCTCACGAACGGAGCACGCTTGGTAAGATCGTCCGATTACGGCCCAATGGGCGGCAATATTGACACAGGCCACCAGTTCTTCGTTGAAGGTGGTAAGACCAAAAGGGCCAGGGCTAAAGCTACCCTCGCTGCCAAGGCCTATCGGATGACCCGTCAGCGCACAGGCCAATTCTGCTTTTTTCTTGGCACAGTCGGGCGCAGTCAAAGCCCGTTCGATTTCGCCGCTGAAAGCGCCTAAAGCATCGGTGTCATACGCATCCGTATGCAAAACCCTTGCCTTTAAACACCGCCATAGCACCGGGGCTATGACGTGCTGCTTGCCGTGCAAGGTCAGCAACGCGAAGGTCGCATCCTGAAATGGGCTTGCGCTGGCGGTTAGCATTTAATGGGCAACGGCCACGTTATATGTGTGCATAAAGTGCGGGTCTTTTTTATCATGCCGCTAATTTTACACAAAACCGCTAGCTTTCAACCACCGCCTGGCTGGTCATTAGAAATAACCCTCCCGTTTCTTTTTTTCCATCGAACCGGCCTGGTCTTTGTCAATGGTCCTGCCTTCGCGCTCGCTGTTTTTGGCCAGCAGCAGCTCTTGCACGATGTCGGCGACAGAGTTGGCCTCGCTCAATACGGCGCCGGTCTGGGGATAGCAACCTAAGGTACGGAAACGGATGGCGCGGCGGGCAATGGAACTTTGCTCCTCGGGCGATAAAAACGGCAGCATGCGCTCATCGTCCAAGGCAAAGACTTGTCCCGTAGCGTTATCGATCCAGCTCAGCCGGGGGGCGGAAAAGTACAAGGAAACCAGCTCGATATTTTCCAGCATGATGTATTGCCAGATGTCCAATTCCGTCCAATTGGAGAGCGGGAAAACCCGCACGGATTCGCCGCGTTGTATTTCAGTATTAAAGACTTGCCATAATTCCGGGCGCTGGTTTTTAGGGTCCCAGCCGTGATAAGCGTCACGCACCGAAAATATCCTTTCCTTGGCCCGCGATTTTTCTTCATCGCGCCTAGCCCCCCCCAGCGCGGCGTCAAATTTGTACAAATTCATGGCCTGTTTCAGCGCCAGTGTTTTCATGTGGTCGTTGTATTTGACGGAACCTGAGCTAATCGGATGGATGCCTTCGGCCAGCGCTTGCTCGTTGATATGCACGATTAGGCGCAAGTTATGTTTTTCCGCCAATTGGTCGCGGAACACCGCCATTTCGGCAAATTCCCAGGTGGTATCGACGTGCAACAAGGTAAACGGCACCTCGGCCGGCCAAAAGGCTTTTCTGGCCAGGTGCAGCATCACCGTCGAATCCTTGCCGATCGAGTAAAACAGGCAGGGTTTTTCAAAACCAGCGGCCACTTCGCGGATGATATAAATGGATTCCGCTTCCAGTTGTTGCAACGAGGTCAAGCGGTTCATGCTGCGCCTCCCATGGCCAGGGATTGCCGCCATTGGCCCTGCTGGTATTGCCAAATGCTTGCGGCGGCATCGTCTAATTGGAATAAAAACAACCACTCGTTATTGATCAAGTCCGCAACGGCTTCATGCCGGTCGATGATCGTGGCTATGGCTTCTCTAGGTGCCACGATATAAACGCTCATCCGTATCGGTTGGTGCCGCCATTCCCGACCGTCATGCAACGATTGCAAGGCCAAGCCGATACGCAAATCGCCCCCGTTGCCTTCAAAAACCCCGATATTACCGCCAACGACGTTGTGCAACATCTTGTTTCCACTGCCATATTTTAGGTTGTCTGTGACCGATGCGTAGTATTGGAGGTTAATCCAATTAATGACCACCATCGGGGCGGTCATGATCAGCTCTAAGGTTTTATAATCCGGGTCCGCCTGCCATTGGTAGTCGTGCAGAAAGCAGCGACCTTCAAGGTCAAGATGGCGGGTCCGCGCCCTAGGCGCTGCGATAAAGGCGGCGTTGTTGGCCAACCCCCATTCCGGCCGAACTTGGCCCCAGTCATGGGATTTTTGGTGATAAAACGCTGCGACCGAGCTATCCGTTTCTGATTCCGTGCGTAAGCCGACCAGCCTTCGCTCCCGCGCCAATTGGCTGGCTTCGACCAGCCAAGCATGCCACTCGTGTTGGCTGTAATCGGTGTGGCCGAAACAGCTAATTTCATCGGTGGTCGTGTTATGCAGGCACGCGATGAATCGGGTTTGCGGGGGGATGTCAATGGCGTGCTTGCTTAGCTCCGCCCTTACCGTAACCTCGTTAAGCAATTGCGCCAGCACCTTGGCATTGATTTCGCCGGTTTGCCCGCCACATGCGCCACAGTCCAGGCCAGCGGCTTGCGGGTTGTTGGCCGTACAGCTACCGTGACCTACTAGGAGAACGGTTTCGGCAAAATGATCCGTAAGACCCATCGCCCCCAAAATGCCCGCCGCCAACTCGGCTTGCTCGGCAAGACTTATCGGGCTGCCCTGACGCACCAGCTGCCAATCCCCGTCATGGCTGATTTGGTTTATGCCGTGTCGGGGGAGGTCGGGGAAAAAACTATTTTTCAGTAAATCGAATGCCTTCCATATGCCTTTGGCTTCCACCAAGCCAAAAATGGAAGGGCTGGCATCGTCGGCTATTTGCCAAAATGCTTGGTTTTTTGTTTTATTCACGGATTTGCTCATATTGTCATGAGCGTCCACAGGGGCCGCCCGGATTGAAGCTTTTAACAAACCGGGCAATTGCGGCCTGACATAACCGTCGCCGGTTGGCGCATAGTCGATCATCAAGCCAAAAAAACCAGCAAACCCGTACGTTTGGATAGCGGGGTTTTGTGCTTCTAGGGCCCTCCTGAACGGTTCGGAACGCACATCAATACAAAAGAACGCCTGTAACCTGGGCGTTAGGGTATCGCCGCTAGGGTGGGGCAGCAGTTTCTGTTGCAACGGAAATTGGTAAGAAAATTCCAATGCCCGTTGCCAGACCCATAAGTGGCGTTGTGCATTACGCCATTGGGAACGCAGCGTTTCAAGGTTTGCGAATTGGCTGGAAAATTGCTCTCTAAGGGTCTCGAAGGTTTCTGGATGTTCAGATTCGGTGTGCCGCCACAACACCCAATCCCATGCCATTCTCACGGCCAGCAATTGTTCAACCATGTGGTTGGCACGGCCGTCAAAATTATCTTGCCAAGCAAGATACCCGGCCCAAGACGCCCAGCCATGAATGTCCAACAATAACGCAAAGCAATAGTCGGCGAACCACTCAGGGCGGGTTCCGGCTGGACAAAGCGCGGCGTAAGCATTTTGAAAAACCTGGCCAGCCGTTTCGGGTAAAGTGAGAAACAACGGCTGCAACTTGACTTCGGCGGTCAGTATTTCTACTCCCCGATCTTGCCGGATGACCGTCAACCAATTTCGGTAGAAATCATTTTCTGTGTCTTGAGTGTGCTGCATCCACTGCGGATATTGATAAAAAAGAGCGCAGAACTGGCTGATTTGTTGAGTTATTTCATCGTGCCAAGCCATTTTATGGCGCGGGGCGGGATGTGCATCCAACCAGTCGCTGACATTCAGCCAATGGTCAGTGGGCTTAGGCGTGTCTAGGTAGGACACCAAATCGGAAACGCTGGCGTCGACATCGAGCTCCTGCGCCGCATAAGACAGATGTTCCGGTTTTATCTGGCGTTGCCACAGCGCACCGTAATAGGCTTGCGGCATCAGGCAGTTAACCCGCCCTAACGCGGCCAAAGACGCGGCCACATCGGGCATGGGTTGCTGGCGCAGTTGCCACCAAGGATTGACCGCAATCGTCTTATCCAAAGGCCAACTGGGCGCAATGCGTTGGCATGCCTGTCTTACCGCCTGTAGCAATGACCCGCTAAGGTCATTATGTTCTTGTAGCTGAATCATTTATGCGATCTCCGATGGCAAGGAAACAGAATGTTTTTTGGTTCTGGGCAAATGCACGGGCCAAAACTCCAATGTTAGACGGGTCGCCCATTCATCAAGGTAAAGGCCCGCATTTAACGCGATGAACAGGCGTCGCGCCAAAGGGTGGGACGGGTGGTATTGCAAAATCAAGTAAACGGCGGACAGGCTGAGGAATAACAACCCTAACCAATAGTCGGCGACCATGTCGTAGGTGTAGGGGATATCCGCCAATAAAACCGTACTGGCGGCTTCGGCCAAGACATAGCTCAATAGCAACAAAAATACTTTGGCCAAGCCCTTGTCAAGCAACGCCTGGGTTGCTTCGTTAAAATAGAAGGCCAAGGCCTGGGCAACAGCGATGCCGACCAGCAACCACGGGGTTAACGGCAAAGGGGTTAACGGCAAATTGGCCCCAAACAGCATGATGGCCTCGGATACCAAGGCCAAACTGATGAAAATGGATACTAACCAAGCCTTTAAGCTAGGGAGCCTGACCCCGACCAATTCCCGTTCGAGCAAGGCGTTTACGGCATTGCCCGAATCGAGGAAAGCATGGGCCTTGTAACAGGAATGCGCCATTAGGTGTAGCAAAGCGAGGGAGTAAAGACCTAACGCACATTCCAGCAGCATAAGCCCCATTTGCGCGGTAGTCGACCAAGCCAGCCTGACTTTAATGCTCACCCGGGTCATCATGATGAGCGCCGCCAGCACGGTGGAGAAACCGGCCACCACCAGCACCAGCCATCTTGCCGGCCCAGACTGGTTGAATAACGGCGCAAACAAGATGAGCAAGTACCCCCCCATGTTCACCACCCCCGCATGCAACAAGCTGGACACCGGCGTGGGCGCTTCAACGACTTGGATCAACCAGCCGTGCAACGGCAATTGCGCGCATTTGATCAACGCCACAAGGGCCAGCAGCACGGCCGCGGCCTGTTGTTGCCAGCCGAAGGAAGCCATTGGATAGTGGGATAAAATCGTGCTGATGGAAAAACTATGGTGCGCCAGATAAAGCAAGCCAAACGAAAAGGCCAGAAGTATTTCGGACAGCCTGGCCAGAATAAACTTTTTATGGGCCGCCAAAGCCGCTCTAGGGCGGTCGGGATAAAACATCAACAGTTGATGCAGGGTTACGCTAATGCCCACCCAAGAAAACCAAAAGGCCAGCAAGTGGTCGCTGCCCACCGTGACTGTCACGGAGAAAACGGTCAGCATCAACCAGAGGAGAAACCGCCGGTCGTCGGGGTCGCCGGTGAAGTTTGACTGTGCATAACGTAAGACGACCAAAGCGATGAACTGGATTAACACCAGCACAGCCGCCTTAAGTGGCGTGAAATAAAAAACCCACAGCCCGGCGCCATGATTTTCGTCCAGCAATATGCCCAGCAAAGCCAACACGCTGACCAACAAGCCGCCGCCGATCAACCGCCCGGCTATCCGCCAACGTTGGGAAAAACCGCTGCAAAATGCGGCCATCAGCGGTAAGCAAACGATGGCGATCCATACCAAAGCCAGTAAATGATCCATGAACATTATGAAACCCCTTTAGATTATTGACGGGACTATTTTACAGCCCCGCTATTGTTTTTTAAAATACATAATATGCAACTAAGCATTCTTTTTTATAGAACGATGAGCCGACTTAATTATCATCATTTGTATTATTTTTGGCGGGTCGCCAAACAGGGCAACCTGACCCAGGCGGCCCGGCAGTTACATGTTTCGCAATCGGCATTGTCATTGCAAATCAAACAATTGGAGCAAGCCATGAAGGTCAGCTTGTTCACCCGGACAGGGCGTTGCTTGGCCTTAACCGAGGTAGGGCGGCAGGCGTTTTCTTACGCCGAAGAAATATTTAAAAAAGGGGAAGAGCTTGAATCGTTACTCACGCTGGGCATTCAGCCAGAGCAACCGGTAATAAGGATTGGCATGCTCTCAACGATGTCGCGCAATTTTATAGAAAGCTTCATCGAACCTTTGCTACGCAAGCCCGATGTAAAATACATCCTCCATGCCAGAGGGCAGACTAATTTGTTGAACGCCTTAGCCGAGCATCAATTTGATTTGGCCTTGACCAATATTGAAGTGAGGGGCACTGGCAAACAGATTTGGCAGTGCCAGCTCTTAGCCCGGCAAGCCATTGCCGTGATAGGTCCGCCCGGGTTAGGTTTGAGTCGAAAATTTTCCGACCGATACCAATCGCAACGTTGGGTTTTGCCAGTGAACGACAGTCCGATTCGCTCCGCTTTTGATGGTTTCTGCGCCCAGCGCCAGTTTAAACCCAATATCGTTGCCGAAGCCGATGACATGGCCATGTTGCGGTTATTAGCGAGGGACGCCGGCGCTCTAGCGGTGATGCCCGGAGTGGTGGTAAAGGATGAACTTAAAACCGGGGAGCTTGTGGAGTATTTGGTTTTGCCCAATATTTTTGAGAACTTTTATGCCGTATCGGTCAAACGGCATATTCCCAATCCGCTGATCGCACAATTATTAAACATTAAAATCAATGTGTGAGCCTGAGCCTAGCCTGAGCCTAGTGGCTTAGTGGACTTGTGAAATGCCGGGCGGCCATTAAAATTATCCGAAACAGATGCGCCCCGTCTTTAATTAGATATTGGCTTAACCCAATCTAAAACCGGCAAAGAAACCCGCCGCACCGCTTACGCCCTTAGTGGTGATGCTTGATAACCGTTGCAGTAAAAAATCCCCGGAGGATTTAACGGCATGGGTCGCCGTTGACGCCGCATTTTGTAATTCGGCATCGCTGATATGGACGATTCCATAGTATTCTGCGGCAAACAGCGAGACAACCGTCGCCCCACCTAACAACAAGGCGATTTTTAGCATTTTTTTGGCAAAGTATCCGACGGCCAGGCCGATGATAAAGGGGGCACCAATATTGCCCAGTAAAAATGCCGAGGAAAAAATATCCGAGGAAAAAAATTTATTTTCAAGGCTAATCATAATGAGCGGTTGGGCTAAGCCGCTAACGCGGAGCAGGTTCCCGGCGTCTGGTGGTGTATAAAATGCAACCTCACGCCCTGACGGATCATGACGTTGCCTGTCAATGACAACATCTTCCAATGCCGATTTCAAGCAAAACTATCAAAGCCCTATTAACTCACTAAAGTTCAAACAGCTTCAGCCTAAGAACGTATTTTAAAAGTGTCACTAGCGGTTCGAGTGCCACGACTGCATGATTAACTGATGTAGAAATTACCCATTGACAACAGCCTGAAAACCTGGGTTTAAGTGGCTCAGGGTAGGCATCAGGCTACCGATGAAGCCGGCAATAACCCCGTTGAAGCGCTTACGCTGGACGCTATAACCGTTGTCTAT
>DBNZ01000005.1 GCA_002299495.1 Methylococcaceae bacterium UBA659 | reverse complement strand
TTGTTTTATAGGGTCAATCAGATTCCCCAACGTTGACCAATGTCCAAGCGGCCGCGTGACCAGTGGCTATTTGGGAAATTGTCCGTGAAACCCAAACGGATGTATTCTGTTAATACACCGTTCGTTAAGATGAATTTATCCAGCAAGGTTAAAGCGCCAATCCCTGTGCCAAATCCCGCTTTATATCGTCGATATTTTCAAGCCCCACCGAAACCCGGATTAAACCATCGCTGATGCCGGCCGCTTGCCTGGCCTCTGGGCTTAGGCGTCCGTGGGTGGTGGTGGCAGGGTGTGTGATGGTGGTTTTGACATCGCCTAAGTTGGCGGTGATCGATACCATTTCAGTGGCGTCCATGACCCGCCAGGCTGGCTCGGTTCCACCCGCGACTTCAAAACTGACAATGCCGCCAAAGCCTTTTTGTTGCCGTTTGGCCAGTTCATGCTGGGCATGAGCAGGCAGGCCCGGATAATGGACCGTGCTGACGGTGGGTTGCTGTTGCAGCCACAACGCCAAGGCCAGGGCATTCTCGCAATGCGCCTTCATCCTGATATGCAGGGTTTCAAGGCCAGACAAGAACACCCAGGCGTTAAACGGACTCATGGCCGCCCCGCCGGTACGCAGATACGGGTAAATGTACTGGTCGATGATCCCATCGCTGGCCACGACGGCGCCGCCTACGCAGCGGCCATGCCCGTCTAGGTATTTGGTGGCGGAATGGACGACGATGTCGGCTCCTAATAGCAGCGGTTTTTGCAGCGCCGGGGTACAAAAACAATTATCAACGACCAATAAAACATCGTGCCGATGGGCGAGTTCAGCTAGGGCGTTGATGTCGGCCAGCTCGGTCAACGGGTTGGACGGTGTTTCCAAGAATAACAGCCGGGTATTTTGTTTGATGGCGGCCTGCCAGGCGGACAAGTCGGTCAAGTCCACAAAATCGGTGCTGACGCCAAATTTGCCAAAGTAATTTTGAAATAACAACACGGTGTTGCCAAACACACCGCGTGAGCAAACCACATGGTCACCCGCCTTAAGCAAGCCCATGCCCACCGCCATAATCGCGGCCATGCCTGAAGCGAAGGCGAGGCAGCGTTCGCCCTGCTCCAGCAAGGCTAGGCGTTCTTGAAAGGCGTTGACGGTCGGGTTGGTGAAACGCGAGTAAATGTTGCCGGGTTGTTTGCCGGTGAAACGAGCCGCGGCCGCTTCAGCATTTTTGAAAACGTAACTGGAGGTGGTAAAAATGGGCGGGCTGTGTTCCTCTTCCTGGGTGCGGCGATGGCCGGACCTTATGGCTTGGGTCGCCTCGGAATAATTTTTCCAATCGTTTTTGTCCATGTAGCTCCTCGGGCGTTTAATCGCAGTTTTGAATTTCTAAGATGAAATTGTCTGAATTTTGCTGCGTTTGGGCACTGTCATTGCGTAGAGATTCAACACGTTCTAAGTAGACTTCATCAATATCGCCGGTAATGTAGTGGTTGCTGAAACAGGAGGTGTCGAAATGTTCGATGTCCGGGTTGCCCTTGCGGACGGCATCGATCAGGTCGTCGAGCTCTTGGTAAATCAGGCGGTCGGCGCCTATGGCCGCGCAGACTTCCTGCTCGGTGCGGTTATGGGCGATGAGTTCGTGCGCGGCAGGCATGTCTATGCCATAGACGTTAGGGTAGCGCACCGGCGGTGCGGCGGAGGCGAAATACACTTTTTTGGCCCCGGCGTCGCGGGCCATTTGGATAATTTGTGCGGACGTGGTGCCCCTTACCACCGAGTCGTCAACTAACAGCACGTTTTTGCCCTTGAATTCCAGATCGATGGCGTTCAGTTTATGTTTGACCGATTTTTCCCGCTTCTTTTGGCCGGGCATGATAAAGGTGCGGCCTATGTAGCGGTTTTTCATAAAACCCTCACGGAATTTTACCTGCAAGACATTGGCCATTTGCAAAGCCGCCGTGCGGCTGGTGTCCGGGATGGGAATGACCACGTCAATGTCATGGTCGGGCCACTCGCGTAGCACTTTTTCGGCCAGTTTCGCGCCCATACGCAGGCGGGCTTTGTAAACGGAAATGTTGTCGATGATGGAATCGGGGCGGGCAAAATAGACAAATTCAAATATGCACGGGCAATGGTCAGTGCGCTCGGCGCATTGCCGGGTATGTAACTTGCCGCTTTCTTCGATAAATACGGCCTCACCCGGGGCGATGTCACGGATCAGTTTGAAATCCAGTAAATTCAGCGCCACGCTTTCGGAGGCGATCATAAAATCGCTGCCTTGTTCGGTTTTTCGCTCGCCGAACACGATGGGCCTAATGCCGTGGGGGTCACGGAAGCCCAAAATGCCGTAACCTGCGATCATGATCACTACGGCGTAGGCACCGCGGCAACGCCGGTGTACGCCGGAAACGGCGGCAAAGACATCGGCTACCGACAAATGCAGTTTGTTTTGGCTTTGCAATTCGTGGGCAAAGACATTTAACAAGACTTCCGAATCAGAATCGGTGTTGATATGGCGCAAGTCTTCAACAAAGACTTCGTTCTTCAATTTTTCCGAGTTGGTCAGGTTGCCGTTGTGGGCTAACGTCAAGCCGAACGGGGAATTGACATAAAAGGGCTGGGCTTCGGCGGAGCTGGTGCAGCCGGCGGTGGGGTAACGGACATGGGCGATGCCCATGGTTCCGCGTAATTTCAGCATTTGGGCTTCATTAAAGACATCCCGGGTCAGGCCATTGTCTTTTCGCAAATGCAAGCGCCCGTTTTCGCAAGTGACGATGCCGGCCGCATCTTGGCCACGGTGTTGCAGGACGGTAAGGGCGTCATAAAGCTCTTGATTGACGGCCCGGCGTGAAACGATAGCGGCGATACCACACATATCCTGTTTTCCAGTAAGCTAGTTGTAATGGATGTTTTTGGTAAATTCGGATTGAAAATGGCGGCTGATCCACGTTGCAGCCGTTTGGAAAGGGGGGATGAGTTGGGATTGGCGCCACCACGGTGATTTTGGCAATACCGACAAACCCGTCAACAGCAGGGCGATGACGATAAACAATCCGCCGTGAACCGCACCTAACAGCAGTCCGCCAATGCGGCTCATGATCGACAACCGCCTTTTCTTAAATACCAGGCCCAACAAAACGCCGACCAAACCGATAACCATCAGCGTCATCAGGTACAAGGCGATGAACGCGGTGGCCCATTTCGCTGCGGGGTCTTCGATATGCTTGTGGATGAGCCAAGTAAAATCATGGCTGAAAAAAATCCCCACCACGATTGCGGCCAACCAAGCCAATAATGAAAAGGCCTGCTTAGCGGTTCCTTTCAGCAGTCCTAAGCTGGCGAAAACAATCAGCAAGCTGATGATGATGTAGTCAATCCATATCATCGCCGTAACTTAAGCTTGATGGTTTATTCGGACATTAACAAGGAATCGATTTTTTGTTTCGTAAGCGCCTTTTGCATGGTCAAGGCTCGGTTTTTGTCCAATTCAGGGCCGACACGAAGACGGTAAAAAGTGCCTTTTCCGGGTACTTTGATGGTTTCCATGAAAACCGGCATGCCCTGATTTTTTAATTTGTCAGCAAGCGCTTGTGCATTGGCTTGTTTGCTGAAGCTGCCGGCTTGAAGGTAATAACGCGTTAGCTCCGGTTTTGGTTTTTCGGAAGTTGGCGCGGGGCTATCATCGCTGGCGGGCTTACTGGTTTTGCTGGTTTGGCCAGTTTGTTTTGGGGCTGCGGCCACTGCTTTCTTTGGGGCGGGTTTAGGGCTTTCCTGAGCGGCGGGGGCAAACTCTTCCGCCTCATCGATTGCCGCGTCGGCGGGCGGTTCGGCCATCATTTCTTGATCGCTTAATTCAGGCGCAGGGTTTTCGCTATCGGCGGGATTTTCGAAATCGGCATCTTCTGTTGTTTCAATGTCTTCGGGGGTTTCTGGTAAGGTTGCAACAGAGGCGTCGCCACCCGGAAATTGTTGTTCAGGAATTTCCAGTGGGTTGATGAGTTGGCCAGAGTCTACTGCCGGGTCATCAAACAACATGGGGACAAAAATCGCGGCCAAAGCGGTGACTACGACGGCGCCAATAATTCGTTGTGTTAGTTCTTGGTTCATGGTGTTATGTCACCGGCGAAATGGTTTAAGCAATCGGAAACTAAAAAGAAAGAGCCAAAAACCAAAATCAGGTCATCTGCTTGCGTTTGGATTTGGGCGGCATTCAACGCATCCGTGAAGTTGTGGTGGTCAAAGGATACATCGACTATTCCGCTTTGTAAAAAAATCCCATGCATGGTGGCAGGGGATGGCGACCTTGGATGGGCAAGCGGGACGTAATGCCAATATTGCACAAACGGCTTCATAATGCTTAAGACGCCAACGATGTCCTTATCTTTCATCATCGAAAAGATGGCGACGATGCGTTTTGCCGAATAATCCGATTGGAGATGGGCGGCGATGGTCGCCGCCGCTTCAGGGTTATGCCCCACATCAATTAATAAGGGCGCTTCGCCGCTTATCGGGAATAATTGAAAACGGCCTGGCAATCGGGCTTGTTGTAATCCGGCGCGGATGGCGGTCTCACTGATGGGTAAATGGGCCGCCATTTTTGCTATGGCTAAAATCGCCGCAGCCGCATTGCGGAATTGGTGCCCGCCTTTTAATGGAGGTAGCGGAAGATTAGTGATTTGCTTGTTATCGCCATGCCAAACCCAGGTGTCGCCATTCTGTGAATAGCCAAAATCTGGTCCAAAAAAATAGGCTTGGGCATTTTTTTCATGGGCTGTTTGGATCAACGAATCCGGGGGGTCGGGTTCCCCGATAATGGCGGGTCTGTTGGCGCGCATTATGCCTGCTTTTTCCCGTCCTATGGATTCACGGTCTGGCCCTAGCCATTGCACATGGTCGATGCCAATGCTGCTGATGATGGCGGTGTCCGGGTCGATAATGTTAACGGCGTCAAGACGGCCGCCTAAACCGACTTCCAGCAATTGGACGTCGAGACCGGAGCGCCAAAAGATGTCCAATGCGGCCAAGGTGCCGAATTCAAAATAACTCAGGGAAATATCTTGTCTGACGGATTCAATCCGTTCAAAGGCCGCACAAATGATTTCGTCAGCCACCGGTTGGCCATCGATTTTAATCCGTTCATTGTACTTAAGGATATGCGGGGAGGTGTAAGTGCCGACCCGGTATCCTTGCGCCCGGTAAATCGAATCTAAATACGCGACACAAGAGCCCTTGCCATTGGTGCCCGCGACGGTGATGGTCATCGGCTTGATTGAGTCGGGGTTAAGGGCGCTATAGACTTGCCTGACCCGCTCCAAGCCTAAATCGATGGCGGTTGGATGCAAGGTTTCTTGCCAACGCAACCAACCTTCTAAATCGTCAAAGTGCATCAAGAGGGCGTAGCTGCGCCAGGCGGGTTAATGTTTATATCGGTTTTTTGCCGTGGGCGCCTTTGGTAGGTCAACAAGCTTAATATACTGGCGAGCTGGTCGCGGATTTGACGCCGGTCCATGATCATATCAATGGCGCCATGTTCCAGTAAAAATTCGCTACGCTGGAAGCCTTCCGGCAATTTTTCCCGCACGGTTTGCTCTATTACGCGGGGACCTGCAAACCCGATCAACGCATTGGGTTCGGCAATGTTGATGTCGCCGAGCATAGCCAAACTGGCGGAGACGCCGCCCATGGTTGGGTCAGTCAAAAAGGAAATGAACGGAATGGACGCAGCGGCAAGTTTTGTCAGGGCGGCGCTGGTTTTGGCCATTTGGAACAATGAAAATAGCGATTCTTGCATCCTAGC
Source organism: Methylococcaceae bacterium UBA659 (assembly GCA_002299495.1). GTDB lineage: Bacteria > Pseudomonadota > Gammaproteobacteria > Methylococcales > Methylomonadaceae > Methylovulum. The sequence continues at coordinate 3,421 of DBNZ01000005.1, read as the reverse complement.
ACCGCCGCTGGCGGTGAACACGACAAACGGACAGTCCAGTTCCAGGCTTTTGTTGACGCCGCGCACGAAACGCTCACCCACCACCGAACCCATGGAGCCGCCCATGAAATTAAAATCAAAGGCGGCCACGACAATATCTTGGCCTTTCAACTGGCCTTTCATCACCACTAAGGCGTCATGTTCCTTGGTCTGTTTTTGGGCCGCGATCAAGCGGTCCCTATATTTCTTGATGTCCTTAAATTTGAGGGGATCCAACGGTTTGATCTGTTTGCCAATTTCCTCGTTGTCACCTTCATCCAAAAAAAATTGCAGGCGGGTCCGCGCCGAAATCCGCATGTGATGATCACATTTGGGGCAAACGTGTAAGTTTTTTTCCAGCTCCAAATTGTAAAGTATGGCGTTGCAATTGAGGCATTTGCTCCATAAGCCTTCAGGTACGGTATTTTTTTTCACCGTCACCTCGGTTTTAATGATGGAAGGGCGTAATTTTTCAAACCAGCTCATAATCTTTCTCCGTTGTCCATGGCTGAACGCATGGCAGTTAAAAGTTCAATGATTTCAGTTTTGGCACGGGGCAAGTCATCTAGGTTGGCTTCGATTTTGCTAATCAAGGCGCTGCCAATGACTACGCCATCACCTAAGGCGGAGAGGGTTTTGGCGGTTCCGGCATCTTTGACGCCAAAGCCGATGCCGATGGGCAAGCGGGTGTTGGCTTTGATGGTTTTCAGTTTAGCGGCGACATCGGCGGTGTCCAAATGGCCGGCGCCGGTCACGCCTTTCAGCGAGACGTAGTAAAGGTAGCCGCTGCCGATGGCGTCCATTTTGCGGATGCGCTCTGCGCCGCTGTTGGGCGCCAGCAGAAAAATCGGATCAATGCCGCGCTCTTTCAGCAATCGTGCACAATCTTCGCTTTCTTCCGGCGGTAAATCGACGCTCAACACGCCGTCGATTTCGGCGCGTTGGGCGGCGTTGGCGAAGTCTGCGTAGCCCATCGCTTCGATGGGGTTTAGATAACCCATCAGCACCAGCGGCGTGGTGGTGTCGGTGCGCCGGAATGCCATCGCCATCGCCAAAGTTTTACGCAGGCTCATTTTGTGCGCCAACGCACGTTCACTGGCGCGTTGGATAACCGGGCCATCGGCCATCGGGTCAGAGAAGGGCACGCCCAGCTCGATGATGTCGGCGCCGGCCTTGACCATTGCGTGCAGCATCGGCACGGTGAAATCAGGGTTTGGGTCGCCTGCGGTGATAAACGGAATCAACGCCTTGCGGCCTTGGTCGGCCAGTTGTGCGAATTTGTCGGCTAATCGGCTCACAGTGCTATGCCCTCGCGTTTGGCCATGGTTTGCATGTCTTTGTCGCCCCGCCCGGACAGGTTGACGATGATGGTTTGGTCGGGTCGCATCGTAGGCGCCAGTTTCATGGTGTAGGCCATCGCGTGGCTGGATTCCAGCGCCGGAATGATGCCTTCCATTCGGGTCAGCGCATAAAAGCCTGCTAGAGCTTCGTTGTCGGTGATGCTGACGTAGTGGGCGCGGCCGGTGTCTTTCAACCAGGCATGTTCCGGGCCGACGCCGGGGTAATCTAGCCCTGCGGAAATGGAATGAGTTGCGATGATTTCACCGTCATCGTCGGCCATCAAATAAGTGCGGTTGCCGTGCAACACGCCGGGACGGCCTGCCGACAGTGGCGCGGAATGGCGGCCAGTGGCGATGCCGTCGCCGGCGGCTTCGACGCCGTACATTGCCACGGCAGCGTCGTCAATGAAGGGGTGAAACAAACCCATCGCGTTGGAACCGCCGCCCACGCAGGCGACCAGGGCGGCGGGCAGCTTGCCGGTGGCTGCTAGGCATTGCTGTTTGGCTTCGCGGCCGATAATGGCTTGGAAATCGCGCACCATGGCCGGATACGGATGCGGGCCTGCCACCGTGCCGATGATATAAAAGGTGTTATCGACGTGGGTGACCCAATCGCGCAAGGCTTCGTTGAGCGCGTCTTTCAAGGTTTGGGAGCCGGATTCGACGGCCACCACGGTTGCGCCCAGTAGTTTCATGCGGTACACGTTCAGCGATTGCCGGGCGACATCGACCGCGCCCATGTAGACCACGCATTCCAGACCCAAGCGGGCGGCGACCGTGGCGGTGGCGACACCGTGCTGACCGGCGCCGGTCTCGGCGATAATGCGGGTCTTGCCCATGCGTTTGGCGAGTAAAGCTTGGCCCACCGTGTTGTTGATTTTGTGTGATCCGGTATGGTTAAGGTCTTCACGTTTCAGGTAAATCTGCGCCCCGCCTAATTCGCGGCTCCAGCGCTCGGCATAATACAAAGGCGACGGCCGCCCGACGTAATGCTGCAAGTCGGCGTCCAATTCGGCGATAAAGCCAGGGTCTGACAAATACTGTTGGTAAGCGGCGTTAAGTTCTTGAATCGGCGGAATCAAAGTTTCTGCGACAAACGTCCCGCCATAAGGTCCGAAATGTCCGCGCCCGTCTGGCATATTGTAGTGATTGGTCATGGCTTATCCGGTCTCCTTAAGGTTTACTGCGTGCATGAATGCGGCTATTTTTTTTGGGTCTTTGATGCCTTTTTCCCGTTCCACCCCGCTGCTGACATCGAGGGCGTAGGGTTTTGCCTGGGCGATGGCTGCACCGACATGGCATGCTTCCAAGCCGCCTGCCAGTATGATGGGCAACGGGCATTCTTGCGGCAGCAAATCCCAATTGAACGCTAGTCCGGTGCCGCCTTTGGCATCAGGGTGATAGGCATCCAACAACAAGCCATCCGCGTCGTGGTATGCCGCCGCTAAAGCGTCTATGTCCACGCCTGCGCGCATCCTCACCGCCTTGATATAACGCTGGCCATAAATCCGGCAAGCTTCGGGGCGTTCATCGCCATGAAATTGAATGCAATCAACCGCAACTTTTGCTAATACGTCGTGAATAGCGGCTTCTGGTGCATCCACAAATAAAGCCACTACAGAAACGAAAGCCGGCAAAGCGGCAACGATTTCTTGGGCTTGGCCGATTTCGACATGACGCGGGCTGGGTGGGTAAAACACCAAACCAATGGCATCGACTCCGGCACGGGCGGCAAATACAGCATCCTCAACGCGGGTAAAACCGCAAATTTTAACGCGAGTTCGCATAAAGTGATATGGGTTTGGATAAAAAATCAAACTTAGAACGTGTTTTAAAAGTGTCACTAGCGGTTCGCGTGCCACGACTGCAACGACGGCATACCCTCTAGGGCATAAATACCCTTACATCTTTAGGACTTTCGCTGCCCTGAAAAAGTAGTATATGTTATGCGGTATGCTAACGAAGCAACGATACATAGAATACCTGATCAGCACGCCGATCACACCACCCAGAGCCACCTCATTAAAATAGCTGAGCTAAAATTTCGGTTAAAAGCGAGTCAT
>DBNZ01000057.1:9944-23230 GCA_002299495.1 Methylococcaceae bacterium UBA659 | reverse complement strand
GGATGTAAAACAAGATTTCTCCAGTCTTGTCCCTTCTTTGATAGAGGAATGTTACGAAGTTATTGATGCTATCGAGCGAAATGATCTCGATGATTTGCGGCTGGAATTAGGCGACCTTTTGTTGCAAATAGTATTTCACTCGCAAATTGCAAATGAAAAGGGGTTGTTTGGATTTGAAGATGTGGCGGCAGGCATTAATGACAAGCTTATTCGTCGGCATCCCCATGTCTTTGCAGATGCTCGGTTTATGAATGATGAAGAGCGTCAAAAAGCATGGGAGCGAATTAAGAAAGCAGAGCGGCAGGAAAAATTGAATCCAGAAGAGTTTGTCAGCGTGCTTGCTGGGGGAGCACCCCTAAGCATGCCGGCTCTGGCGGCGTGTCAAAAGATTTTGACTAAAGCCGCCCATTTAGGGTTCGATTGGCCGGAAATTGAGCCTATTTTTGCAAAGGTTAACGAGGAGATTGAGGAAATAAAAGAAGCTTGTCTTGAGGGTGGCCAAGCTCATATTGAAGAAGAAATAGGGGATTTATTATTGGTCATCGTAAACCTGTCAAGGCACTTAAACGTCAACGCCGAAGTGGCCTTAAAGTCGGCAATTCAAAAATTTTCCCGTCGATTTGAATACATAGAACGACAAGTAGCCAAATCTGGAAAGATTATGGAAGAGTGCGATCTGTCGGAATTAGATGGCTACTGGAACGATGCAAAAAAAACAGAGCTGGATTGCACAACAATTAAGAGCTAATTCCTGATAAAAATTAAAGACATCCCGCAGATCACATGTCAATCTGGGCTGACTCGGAGTGACTGAAAAAGCCGTGCTAGTTTGAATTCAGTCCTGCTATGCCGTCAATCGACCAGTTCTCAAATTCATTAATGCCGGATTGGTCGTCGCCTTTTGTATAAGAAATGCGGCACACAAACTTTTGCATACCCGAGTTTTCTTTCGTAAGAACATTTGCCTCCAAATTAATTACATATTGGTAATTGCCAAGGCTCCAGCTATTTATTGGTTTATCGGAAAATAGTGCAGTTGTGCCTGCGGGAAGTTTCTTGGGTATGTGGTTCTTGCAATGGTTAAAGGCGATATCAGTCAAATGTGTGGATATAGGCATTTGACTTGCTTTGTCCTTGCTGTCTACGAGAAATAAGTCAGATTTTATTACTTCGTAAATCAATGGCATAACAACTTTTTGTTGGGTAATTAGCAAAATTGCCAAGCCAATCAAGAATATAATAGCGCTATATTTTTTCATTTTTTCGTTATGGTTGTAGGTTTGAACAGCGATTTTATCAATAAAGTCGTTTTTTATGGGCACAAATAATATGCTCAACCAATTTATACACGATCAAATAAAAAAGGGAAAAAACCAGAAAAAGTTTTTGACTTGACATGGATGTTCGAACTGGTAGACTGACTGCTCACCAAATGGAGTTGGTGTCTTTTTATTAGTTCAACAATAAAATGGGAAAATGGAATTGTAACTATCGACTCTTGGATATCCAAGATTTTATATTTTTAGGAGATAGAAATGGCAGCTACAACTGAATCAGTGAAAACTGATGCTGCGGAAGCACCGCTGTTAAATAAAAGAAATTTGATTCTGGGCGTATTGCTCTATGTAGTATTTTACGCTTGGGTTCGCTGGTATGAAGGTGTCTATGGCTGGTCAGCCGGTTTGGACTCTTTCGCACCTGAATTCGAAACTTATTGGATGAACTTCCTTTATATCGAATTCGTTTTAGAAGTGACAACCGCTGGTATCCTTTGGGGTTATCTGTGGAAAACTCGTGACCGTAAAGTTATGTCAATCACTCCAAGAGAAGAGTTGAGAAGACATACAACTCATTGGGTATGGCTCACTTGCTATGCTACTGCCATCTACTATGGCGCTAGCTACTTTACTGAGCAAGATGGTACTTGGCATCAAACTATCGTTCGTGATACTGACTTCACTCCAAGTCATATTATCGAATTCTATTTGAGCTATCCTATCTATATCATCACTGGTTTTGCGTCTTTCTTGTATGCAAAAACAAGATTGCCCACCTATCAACAAGGTTTGTCTCTGCAGTACATGGTATCGGTAATTGGTCCTTTCATGATTCTGCCTAACGTTGGCTTGAATGAGTGGGGTCACACTTTCTGGTTCATGGAAGAGTTATTTGTTGCGCCTTTGCACTACGGCTTCGTATTCTTCGGATGGGCTGCTTTAGGTATCTTAGGTGTTGTAAACACAGAAGTTCAAGCTTTAACCAAGCTTCTGAAAAAAGACTTGGCTTAATCGCCTGATCTAATTGTTAGCTTGTACATATAACTATCTCCTCCGCCGCTAATTATTTTTTTGATTGGCGGTGATAGATAGAGGTAGTAAATAAAAATAATTTTAAATCCTTTAGGAGGTTTGCTAATGAGCGCATCTCAATCAGCTGTACGTTCACGCGCTGAGGCAGTTAAAGTTTCACGTATGTTCGACTGGTTCATTTTGTGGGCAGTGTTTTGGGTGGTTTTGGGTGGTTACCACATTCACTATATGTTGACTGGCGGTGACTGGGATTTCTGGTCCGATTGGAAAGACAGGCGCTTGTGGGTTACTGTTGCCCCTATCGTTGCCATTACTTTCCCAGCGGCTGTTCAAGCATGTTTGTGGTATCGCTATCGTTTGCCTTTCGGTGCCGTTGTTGCTGTATTAGGTCTGTTGTTGGGTGAGTGGGTCAATAGATACCTGAACTTCTGGGGATGGACTTACTTTCCGGTTAACTTCGTATTTCCATCACAACTGTTGCCAAGTGCAATTGCGTTGGATGTCATCCTGATGTTGACTGGCAGTATGACTGCAACTGCTGTATTGGGTGGCATGGCTTGGGGTCTGTTATTCTACCCTAGTAACTGGGCGGTGATTGGTCCATTGCACGTTCCAGTCGAATACAATGGCATGGTAATGACCTTGGCTGACTTACAAGGCTACCACTATGTTAGAACAGGCACTCCTGAGTACATCAGAATGGTAGAAAAAGGTACACTCAGAACTTTCGGTAAAGACGTTGCCCCTGTATCGGCATTCTTCTCTGCTTTCGTGAGTATCATAATTTACTTCTTGTGGCACTTTTTCGGTCGTTGGTTCTCTTCAACTGAATTTGTTAAAGCTGCATAATACTAATAAAAAGCATATTGGATGGGTGTAAGTTAATTAAAACTAATCCATTTCAGATACTCTTGAAACAATAGATTCTCTATTATAGAGGAGGATATATGAAAATATTAAAAGACAAGGTTGTTAAATTGTCCTTTGTCGCACTGCTGATCACTATTACAGCGGCGATGTTCTACACGCCAACTGCTTCGGCTCACGGTGAGAAATCCCAAGCGGCTTTTATGCGTATGCGGACTATCCACTGGTTCGATTTGAATTGGTCGAAAGAGATGGTTCCAGTTAACGACACAATGACTATTTCTGGTAAGTTCTTTGTATTCAGTGGCTGGCCAGAAACTGTCGATAAACCAGAAGTATCGTTTTTGAACATTGGTATTCCAGGTCCTGTGTTTATCCGTGCCGGTTCTTGGGTCGGTGGTCAGTTGGTTCCACGTTCAATTTCTTTGGAATTGGGCGAAACCTATGACTTCAAAGTGTTGTTGAAAGCGCGTCGTCCAGGTGACTGGCATGTTCACACAATGCTGAACGTACAAGGCGGTGGTCCAATCATTGGTCCAGGTAAATGGGTAACCATCACAGGCTCTATGAGTGATTTTGTTAACAATATCACTACATTGACCGGTGAAACCATTAACCTGGAAACGTACAACTTGGAAAACACCTACTTCTGGCATGGTTTGTGGTATGCAATTGGCTTATCTTGGATGTTTTACTGGATTCGCAGACCGCTGTTCATTCCTCGCAGCATTGCTGTAGAAGCGGGTAAAGCGGATACACTGATTACTGCAACCGATAAAAAAGTAGCAATGGGCTTTCTTGCAGGTAGTTTAGTATTAGTTCTTGTGTCTTATTCCATGACAGAAGAGCAATATCCTGTGACCGTTCCATTGCAAGCAGGTTTGTTGCGTGGTATCAAATCATTGGATCTGCCTGCTCCAACTGTTTCTGTTAAAGTTGAAGATGCCACTTATCGTGTTCCAGGTCGTGCTATGCAGATGACCTTGACAGTTACCAATAATGGTGATTCAGCGATCCGTTTGGGTGAATTCCAAACTGCTGGCGTTAGGTTCATGGACTCTAATGTTGCTGTCGATGATACAGGTTATCCAGATGACTTATTGGCTGAAGATGGATTGACTGTTAGCGATAACAGTCCATTGGCTCCAGGTCAATCAAGAACAATCAACGTAACGGCATCTGATGCAGCATGGGAAGTTTATCGTTTGGCCGACTTGATTTATGACCCAGATAGCCGTTTTGCTGGTCTGTTGTTCTTCTGGGATGAGTCAGGAAATCGCCAAATGACAACTATTGATGCTCCATTGATCCCAACATTTATCTAATTTAATGATAATATAAAGTTATCAGACTTTAGATAATTAATTATAAGTAGTTGCTGACCCCCATTTGCAAAAATGGGGGTTTTTTTTATCCAAGAAATTTATTTCCAGTTTTCTATAGATTGTTAACGCTATAGGTGAGTTAGGTGGTTATTCCCAAAAAACCACCGGAGAAAAATCGGGGAGTCGCTATTTTTGTGCAAGCTGGTTTTGGTCATCCCCGCCCCAGCACGCGGCAAAAACTTCACGCGACCCAATGCCTGCTGCGGCCCCGATGTGAGAGTGTCCCGAATTTTGTGTAAACGGATTTTTCAATTATCGGATAGGCATCCGATCCCACCGAACATAATACTAAACCGGTTAAGGGCCGCTTTCTAGGGATCGTTCTCAATCAATCCTAAACAAATAAGGCCTGTTGGTGTATTTTAGTATCCATTTGCCTTGGAAAATCATGGACCGAACTGTTTTAAGAGATGACCCATGGGAGCGTATAAAAGATTTTTACCCGGCAAGGCCAGCGATAGCGGCGTCACGGCGGGCAATAACCGGTTATTTAAGTAATCATTCAAAAGTCTTTTAATATTTTTTCACGTGACAAAGAGCTTGAAGTAAGCTGGGTATATGAAGTTGGTCGCATTTGATTTTGTTAAAAGACTTTTGGTCACCTACTTATTGAAGCGGTGCTATGGATAGCGCGTACGAGTTCAACCTTGGCGCGACTTGTCGGAATCTTTTGGTCACTGGCATCGGGTTTATGTCAGGTACAACCGCTGGTCGCATAAGGGGACATGGGAAAAAATCCTGGCTGCGATCGCCGATGACCTAGGCCTTGAGTATTTGATGGTGGATGGCAGCATCGTCCGCGTCCACCCGCACGGGGTGGCAAAAAAAAACAGCAAAATGACGAGGCGACGGGGCTGTCGCGAGGTGGTTTGAGCACCAAGATCCATGTGGCGGATAAAGGCTATGATTCAGACCGGTTCGTGGCCGCCATAACGGCCAACCAAGGCATCCCTGTCATACCCTCGAAAAAGAACCGGAAGACGCCAAGGGCGTTGGACAAAACCCTTTATAAAGAACGTAACCGGGTTGAGCGGTTATTCCAGAAGTTAAAGCATTTCAGGCGTGTGGCCACGCGCTATGAACGCTTGGCAAGGAATTATCTGGCTATGATCTGTTTGGTTTCCACGGTAATAGGGATCAATTGAGAACGACCCCTAGGAAAGCCTAGACTGCACCTCTATAAAAACTTCAGAAAAATCAATCAAACCACTATCTGAATAACCGCTGGCTGGCTTAAAAAATCCCTAGGGCTGGCCGTATAACCATAAGCCCCTGATTGGAAGACAACGACCAAATCCCCAATCTCAGCGGTCGGCAATGGCATTTTGTCGGCCACAATATCCAATGGGGTGCATAATGGCCCGACGATGCTGACGGTTTCCAAGGTTTTCCGGGTCATTTTATTGCCAATCGCGACAGGGTAGTTTTTCCGTATGACTTGGCCGAAGTTGCCGGATGCCGCTAGGTGGTGGTGCAGGCCGCCGTTCACCACCAGAAAAACCTGTCCGCGTGAGACTTTTTTGTCTATGACTGTGCAGACATAAACCCCCGCTTCCCCGACGAGATAACGTCCTAATTCAACGATGGTTTCGGCTTGGGGATTGGCAGATTTAAAGCGGTTAAGGGGGGCTTGCAGGGCATCGCCGATGGCTTGGGTGTACAGGCGGGTTTCGCCGGGAAAGTAGGGGATGCCATAGCCGCCGCCGATGTTGAGTTTTTTGATCGGGTCGGGGCAATGTTCGGATAACCTTAGCGCTAAGGCCATGCTTTTTTCTTGGGCTTCGATGATGGCCTCGGCTTTCAGGTTTTGCGAACCGCTGTAGATATGAAAACCTTGGAAATAAAAACCTAATGCCTTGCAGCGTGTTAGCGCGTCGGGTATTTGTTCTTCGTCTATGCCGAATGGTTTGGGGCCGCCGCCCATTTTCATGCCGGATGCTTTCAATTCAAAGGCCGGGTTGATGCGTAGCGCCACCCGTGGCCGTATGCCTAATGGTTCGGCCAGCCGGGCGATGGTTTCCAGTTCGTTGGGGGACTCGGCGTTGATGGTGATGCCGGCGGCAATGGCTTGTGATAGTTCTTCGGGGCGTTTGCCGGGGCCGGCCATGCTGATGTGATCGGCCGGCATGGGGGTGTCCAGCGCGATTTTCATTTCCCCTGCGGAAGCCAAATCAAAGCCGTCGACGATGGCGGCCATGTGCTGGACGACGGCGGGCATCGGGTTGGCCTTTAAAGCGTAGTGGATTTTCAAGTCAGGGGGCATTTGTCGGCGTAATTCGGCCACCCGTTGGGTCATCAGATGGCGGTCATAGGCGTAAAACGGCGTGCTGCCTACCCGTTGCGCCAAGCGTGTTAACGGGACGCCGCCGATGACCAGGTCATTGCCCTCGACGGGGAATTGATCCATTGGCGCATGCTGTGGGTTCGGTGAGGTCATGGCATTACTTGGAATAAAGCGGCGAATTGCAGGCTTAAGGCCTTACGGTCAATTTTGCCGTTGGGGTTTTTCGGCAACACGGGCAAGGTCTCTATTCGCATAGGCACCATGAAATTGGGTAGCTGTGCTTTGCACCGCTCCAACACGGTTTGTGGGTCAAATACGACCCCTTCGGCGGCACTGACCACCGCTACCACCGCCTGGCCTAAATTGTCATGCTCAATGCCGATGGCGGCGGCTTCTTTGACTAGGCCGGAGGCGTAAAGGACTTCCTCGATTTCGGTAGGGCTGACACGGTAACCGGAGGTTTTGATCATGTCATCCTTGCGCCCGACAAAATAAAAATAGCCTTCTTCATCTTGGGTAGCGGTGTCGCCCGACCAAACGGCGATTTCAGTCAACGGCAATTCTTTTAGTTGCCCAGGCGCAGGTTTAAAGCGTTCGGCGGTTTTGGCCGGGTCGTTCCAATAACCCATCGCCACTAACGAGCCGCGATGCACCAATTCACCGGGTTCATGCGGGGCGCAGCGGCCGCCGTCTTCGCGCACCACCATGATTTCGGCGTTAGGGATGGCTTTGCCGATGGAATCGGGGCGTTGGTCGATTTCTTCCGGCGGCAGGTAGGTGGAACGGAACGCTTCGGTCAACCCGTACATCAGGAAAAACCGGCTGTTGGGTGCTTTTTGCCGGATCGATGTCAACACCGATTTTGGCATCTTGCCGCCGGAGTTGGTCAGGTAACGCAAATGGCCAGCGATGCTGTCCGGCCAATTTAGGTTGGCCAGTTGGGCCCATAACGGCGGCACGGCGGCCAAACCGGTGATTTGATGGGTTACCAGCGCGGTGATGACATCTTTGGGCAGCAAATAATCCAACAGCACACAGGTTGCGCCTTTCAGCAGGCAAGTGGTGAGCTGGTTAAGCCCGTAATCAAAACTGAACGGCAGCACCGCTAACAGTCGGTCGGCCGCGTTGATTGCGAGGTATTCGGCGACGCTGTTGGCACCGGCCACCAGGTTGCGGTGCGAGAGCACCACGCCCTTAGGTTTGCCGGTGCTGCCGGAGGTGTACAGGATGGCCGCCATATCGGTGTCGATCAATGCTGGCATGGGCTGGTCTGATTTGGCGTGGTCTAGGAAGGCTGCCCAGCCTAAAACCGCCTGGGGCTGGTCTGCTGGCCATTTGCCGTCAGTACCAATGTCTTCCACTAGGACGACGGTGTGCAAGTCCGGGCAATCGGCCAAAACCGTCTGCAAGCCCTGCCATCGGCTGTGGGAGGTAAACAGCACTTGCACATTGCAGTCGTTCAGGATGTGGCCGACTTGGGCGGCTTTTAAGACCGGGTTGATGGGGACGAAAGCCCCGCCCGCTTTGGCGATGGCCAGGAAACTGGTGACGGTTTCGATTTGCTTGGGCAGGTAAACGGCCACCCGTTGCCGGGGTCTTAAGTGCAAGCCGACCAAAGCCTGGGCTTGTCGATGGGCTAAATCGCCGAGTTGTTGATAAGACCATTGTTTGGTCTTATGCACAAGGGCAGTGGCATCCGGTGTGCGCCTTGCTGATTCCTTGAGCAATTGGTGCAATAATGTCGGCATGGTGGGTGGCGGGTCGTGGCGGGGATTTTTTCGTTCTGTCCGTGCGGAATGGCGATGAGTTTACCGTTTCTTCCGGGTTGTGCCAAGGCTTGCATTTTTTCCATGATTGAAAATTTAATTTGGGCGACGAGTCGATATGCGTTTGTTATTGGTTGAAGATGACGAGATTTTGGGCGATGGTTTGGTGGCGGGTCTGACTATGGAGGGTTATGTGGTGGATTGGCTGGTCAATGGCAAACAGGCCGATGAAGCCCTAAAGCTGAACCGTTACGAGCTGATTGTGTTGGACTTAAACCTGCCGGACATGCCAGGGATGGATATTTTGCGGGCCTTACGCACCCGCAAGGATGAAACCCCAGTCATGGTGTTGACGGCTAAGGATACCGTGACCGACCGGGTTTTGGGGTTGGACAGCGGGGCGGATGATTTTGTCATCAAGCCGTTTGAATTGGACGAAGTCTGCGCCCGGTTACGGGCTTTGGCCAGAAGAAGCGAGGGGCGGAGTGTGCCGACCATTGAATATAAAGGCGTGGTGCTGGACCCGGCGGCGCATCAAGTCACCTACCACGGCGAAAAAGTGGATTTATCGCAAAAAGAATTTGAAATCCTTAATTTTTTGTTGGGGCATATCGGCAAGGTGATATCCAAGCCACGATTGGAAGAAAGCCTTTACTCTTGGCATGCCGACGTCGAAAGCAACACCGTTGAGGTGCATGTCCACCGCTTGCGGAAAAAGCTGGATCCTGCGTTGATCCGCACGGTCAGGGGGGTCGGTTACATTATTGACAACGACGACGGGCAATGAATTATTCACTCAGACAATTGTTATTGGTTAGTTTGTTGTCGGCATCTTTATTGATCTGGGGGGTCACCGCTTACTTTAGTTACCAACAAACGCGCAAGGAAGTGGCCAGCCTGTTTGACGCCGAGTTGTCGCAATCGGCTAAGGTGCTGCACGCCTTTGTGGAAAACTTGTTGCGTGAAGGCTCGCTGTCCACATATTGGAACTTGGAAAAATTAGACAAGCGACTGCACACCCGTACGTTGCGGCAAAAAAGGAAAAAGAAAAGCGTCTTTGAATTCTGGTCGGGTGGCCAGACCTGGTTGCAGCCGTCAAAGAGCCAGCCGGATTTTTCGGTACGGGGGTTTGCGCCATCCACTACGGCAATGGAGTTGTGGCAAGATTTCGATGATATTTTGCTGGCCCCTCATTTGGGGCGCAGTTACGAAAGGAAAATTGCATTCCAACTATGGTCCAGAAAAAATGGCTTGCTGATGCGTTCCGAAAGCGCACCTAAATATGTTTTTTCCGAAAAAGACAATGGCATTAGCCAGGCCAACATCGACGGCCATCTGTGGCATGTGTACAGCATTTCCAACGCGCCCGATGATTACATCATTCATGTCGGCCAAAAAGAGGAAATCCGCGTCGCATTGACCGATGAAATTTCTGGGCAACTGGTGACCCAGTTCCTAGTTGGGTTGCCCATCTTAGGCTTGGTGATTTGGCTGATCGTCGGGCAATCGCTGAAACCGTTCACCCGTTTGGAAAAGTCGCTGGCCCGGCGTGAGGCCAATTACCTAAAGCCCATTTCGACCCGAAAACTGCCCAAAGAGATTTTGCCGGTGGTGATTGAGATCAATAATTTATTTTCCCAACTGGAAGAGGCGTTTGAGCATGAGCGCCGGTTTACCTCCGATGCCGCCCATGAGCTAAGGACCCCCTTAGCCGGTCTCTTAACCCAGGCGCAGGTGGCATTGCGGGCCAATGACGAGGGAGTCAGGAAACAGGCGTTGAAGCGCATTGAACAAGCCGTCAACCGGATGACCTACATGGTCCAACAGTTACTGACTTTTTCGCGGATTGAATACAGCACGGAGTTTTTGAACAAGGAAGCTACCGAACTGGGCAGGGAAATCATCCAACTGGTGGCCGATTTGGAGCCCGAGGCGCACAAAAAAGGCATCGTGATGGAGTTTGTCGAGGACAACCCGTTACCGGCGGTGGTCAATCCGGCCTTAGTCGCCATATTGATCCGCAATTTGGTCGACAACGCCATCAAATACACCCCGGCCAAAGGCCATATCCTTATTGGCGTGACCGGTAAAGAACACAGGTATGTGCAGTTGTGCGTGGAAGATTCCGGCCCCGGCATCCCCGCAGACCAATATGCAAAATCCTTGGAGCGGTTCCATCGTTGCACCGAGACCGCCCATACCGCACAAGGCACGGGGCTAGGATTTTCCATCGTCGAACGGATTGCCTGCATCCATAATGCCGATTTGATCTTAGGCGTGTCACCATTAGGCGGCTTGAAAGTGGCCGTGCAGTTCCCATTGCAGGCCAAGCCGGACCATCATGCCTGGCCGTTAAGCTACAGTTTTTTGCACCGGTTGTCGGCGCGGCAGAAAATAAATTCAAGCGGGTAGGGGTGCGGTGCAGCCTGCGAAAAGAGTTGCGTTAAAATACGCGGGTGGGGTCTTGCGCCATGTAAAAAAAGCCGTCATTCCGGCAGACACATAGCGCAATCGCACCGCCCCTGCTGTCCAGCCTCTCGAAATCAATAGGTGGTTAATGTAAACTGGCCATTAACTAAACACCCTCCATTAACCTCCATGCCATTTTTGTTTTAAGCGGAAAACTCATGACCCAACCCAGCAAACAACTTGAAACCTTCCCCAACCCGCAGCCGGGGCGCGATTACACCATCCGCATCGAGGTGCCCGAATTCACTTGCTTATGCCCAAAAACGGGACAGCCGGATTTCGCCACCCTTACCATCGAATACGTCCCGGCTGCCCTGTGCGTAGAATTGAAATCGTTAAAGCTTTACATGTGGTGGTACCGCGACCAAGGCGCGTTCCATGAAGCCGTCACCAACGCCATCCTTGAGGACTTAGTGACCGCCGCAGCGCCCAACTTCATGCGCGTCCGCGCCGCATTCAACGTCCGTGGCGGTATTTACACCCATGTCATCGCCGAGCATAAAAAACTCGGTTGGCATGCCCCAGAATGGGTCAACTTACCGTAACCTATGAGCATAAAAAACGCATTCATCACCGGCTTGCAATACGTCTTGCCGCACCACACCCTATCCCGTTGGATGGGCAAACTAACCCATTCCAAAAACAAGCTGCTGAAAAACCTGATGATCGGGTTGGTCAGCAAACTCTATGGGGTTGATATGGATGAGGCGGCGAACCCCTCGGCCAACGACTATCCTAACTTCAACGCCTTTTTCACCCGCGCTTTGAAACCGGACGTAAGAACTTGGCCCACCGCAGCAAACGCCATCGCCAGCCCCGCCGACGGGTATGTCAGCCAGATCGGGACCATCACCGGCGGGGAAGTTTTCCAGGCCAAAGGCAAATCCTTCACCGCCAGCGCATTGTTAGGCGACGCAGCCAGGGCGGCCGCATTCCAAGACGGCAGGTTTGCGACGATTTACCTGTCGCCCCGCGACTACCACCGGCTGCACATGCCGGTGGGCGGGACTTTGCGCGAGATGGTGCATATCCCCGGCCGGTTGTTTAGCGTCAATGCCGCCACCACCTGCGCCGTGCCGGGCTTGTTCGCCAGAAACGAGCGGGTGGCGGCGATATTTGATACCGAATTAGGACCCATGGCCTTGGTGTTGGTCGGGGCGATTTTTGTGTGCGGCATTGAAACCGTCTGGCATGGCGTGGTCACCCCGCCGACCGTGAGCGAAATCCGCGCCTGGCACTACCAAGCTAACCCGCCCACCTTGGCAAGGGGTGAAGAAATGGGACGATTCAACATGGGCTCGACCCTCATCGTCCTATTCGCTAAGGACGCCATGCAATGGCAGCCGGAACTCAAAGCCGGGCAACCCATCAAGCTAGGCAGTTTGTTAGGCAGTTACCACAAACCAACGCCCCAAAAAGGCTGGTTGGATTTTCTACGGCTCTAAAGCATGGCCGAACCGATACTCACCGTCGACCAACTCAGCATCCGCTTTCACCGGCGCACGACGGTGGTTGACAACCTCAGCTTTAGCCTTAATGCCGGCGAAACCTTCGCGCTGGTCGGCGAGTCCGGCTCCGGCAAATCCATCACCGCCTTAGCGGCGTTAGGCTTGCTGCCACTAGGCGCCGCCGTGGCTGCTGGCGGCATCCGGTGGCGCGGCATTGACTTGACGGCCAGCAGTGAAGCCGAACTCTGCAAAATCCGCGGGCGGCGTATCGGCTTCGTATTCCAAGACCCGTTTGTGTCGTTGAATCCGGTGATGACCATCGGTGGCCAGGTGTCAGAAACCTTACAACTGCATTTTGATTTGTCCGGCCAAGAACTGAAAACGCGGGTGCTGGCTTTGCTGCGGCAAGTCGAATTGCCCGACCCGGAGCAAAAACTACAGGCCTATCCGCACCAACTGTCCGGTGGCCAGCGGCAACGGGTGATGATCGCCTTAGCCTTAGCTGGGCAGCCGGATTTATTGATCGCCGACGAACCGACCACGGCCTTGGACGTGACCATCCAGGCGCAAATCCTGGCTTTGCTGAAAGCCATCCAACAACAAACCGGCATGGCCTTGTGGCTGATCAGCCATGACTTAGCCTTAGTCTCCACCATCGCCGACCGCGTCGCCGTGATGCAACAAGGCCGCCTAGTGGAACAAGGCAGTGCCGCCGAGTTTTTCCAAGCTCCCCAGCACCCGTACACGCGCAAGCTGCT
>DBNZ01000057.1:6764-9543 GCA_002299495.1 Methylococcaceae bacterium UBA659 | reverse complement strand
CGATTTTTATTGCCGTTACCCGATCCGCAAAGGCCTGTTCAAGCGCGTGGTGGGTTACGTTAACGCTGTGGACGGCGTCGGTTTCCAAATTCGGCGCGGCAAGACCTTGGCTTTGGTGGGCGAATCCGGTTGCGGCAAAACCACGCTGGGCAAAAGCCTGTTGAACCTCCTGCCGGGCATCACCAGCGGACGGGTGTTACTGGACGGCGTGAATTTGGGTACGCTAAACGGCGAAGCCCTGCGCCGCAAACGCGCCGACATGCAGATTATTTTCCAGGACCCGTTCGCGGCCATGAACCCTAGGATGCTGGTCGGCGACATCATCGCCGAAGGCTTAGATGCCCTGCGTAACGGTTTGGACGCAGAAACCCGCAAGCGGCGGATAGCCGAATTGCTGGCCTTAGTCGATTTGCCGGAAGA
The DNA here is from genome assembly GCA_002299495.1 of Methylococcaceae bacterium UBA659. GTDB lineage: Bacteria > Pseudomonadota > Gammaproteobacteria > Methylococcales > Methylomonadaceae > Methylovulum. The sequence continues at coordinate 9,123 of DBNZ01000057.1, read as the reverse complement.
CTCCGCCCTGCGCTATCCGCACGAATTCTCCGGCGGCCAACGCCAGCGCATTTGCATAGCCCGGGCATTAGCGGTGGATCCGAAGCTGGTCGTCTGTGACGAACCGACCAGCGCATTGGACGTATCGGTGCAGGCGCAGATCATCAAATTATTGAAAACCCTGCAACAGCGGCAAGGCTTGAGCTATTTGTTCATCAGCCACGACTTAGCGGTGGTGGCCGAACTGGCCGACGACATTGCCGTGATGTACCAAGGTAAAATTGTCGAGCTAGGTTCAGCCGCACAAGTCATCAAGCGACCGCAGCAGGAATACACCCAAAAACTATTAGCGGCGGTGCCAGTGCTGGCGAGAACAAATACGCAGTCCAGTCGGTCGTAACTTTCCTTAAGAAGCCGGCTGCGTCACCCGATAACGCCGGTCACAAGCCGCACACAGCCCGCCCAACGCCATCAATACCCCGCCCAACCAAATCCAGCGGATAAACGCCTTGTAATAAACGCGTAGGCTCCAGGCCCCGTTATCGTCTAACGGCTCGCCGATGGCAACGAACAAATCGCGGAACAAACCGGCATCAATGGCCGCTTCGGTCATCGGCATGGTTTGTACCCGGTAAACCCGTTTTTGCGGCTCTAGTTTGGCGACTTCCAGGCCATTATGGCTGACGGTCAAAAAGCCTTGCTGGGCAGTGTAATTAACGCCTTCGGTTTTCTTGACGCCATGAAACTTGAAAATGTAGCCGGACATGTCCAAGACATCCCCAGGTGCCATGCTCACGTCTTTTTCGACGCTGTACTGAGTGGTCAAAGTGATGCCGACCACGAACACGGCGATGCCCAGATGCGCCAAGGTCATGCCGTAAAATCCGGCGGGTATGGCGGCTAAACGCCCCCACGACCAGCCACGGCTGCCGATACGTTCGGCAAAAGTCAGGCCCGTGTTTAGCGTCGTCCACAAGGCCAAGGTCAAACCCAGCGCGGCTGCCCAAGAATACTTGGGCATCAACAGCGGCAGCAACAAACCGCCTACGATGCTGGCGGCAATCAGCCAGCGCACTTGCCCGAACAGCCGGGAAAACTCATCGCGTTTCCAGCGCAGCAACATGCCGATGCCCACTGCGATGGCCAACGGCGCCATCAACGGGACGAACACAGCGTTGAAATACGGCGGGCCTACGGAAATCTTGCCCAAACCCAAGGTGTCTATGACCAGCGGGTACAAAGTGCCGAGCAGGATACTGGCGGCGGTCACCACCAGCAACACGTTATTCAGCAAGATCGCCGATTCCTTTGATACCAGCTCAAAAGTCGCGCTGCTTTTTACTGACGGCGCACGGATGGCGTACAGCAACAGCGAGCCACCGACCACGACAGCCAAGAATATCAAGATGAACAGGCCACGGGTTGGATCGCTGGCGAAGGCATGGACGGAGGTGAGCACGCCGGAACGCACCAAGAAGGTGCCGAGCAGGCTCAGCGAAAACGTAAAAATCGCCAGCAGCACCGTCCAAGTCTTGAACACGCCGCGTTTTTCGGAGGCCGCCAGCGAATGCAGCAAGGCCGTGCCGACCAGCCACGGCATGAACGAGGCGTTCTCGACCGGATCCCAGAACCACCAGCCGCCCCAGCCCAGTTCGTAATACGCCCACCAACTGCCCAGCGTGATGCCCAAGGTCAGGAACAACCAGGCCATGTTGGTCCACGGCCTGGACCAGCGCGCCCAAGCGGTATCGAGCCGGCCTTCCAACAGCGCGGCGATGGCGAAGGCGAAGGCCACCGAAAAGCCGACATAGCCCATGTACAGCATCGGCGGATGGATGGCCAACCCTGGGTCTTGCAACAGCGGGTTTAAATCCCGCCCTTCCAGCGGCGCCGGGAACAGGCGTTCGAACGGGTTGGAGGTCAGCAGTAAAAACAGCAAAAACCCGACCGCAACCAGTCCCATCACCGCCAACACTTTAGCGACGGTGATCTGCGGTATGTTACCGCTAAATTTAGCGACCAAAGCCGTCCATGACGACAACACCAAGGCCCACAGCAACAACGAGCCTTCATGTGCGCCCCAAACGCCGGAAATCAGGTACAGCGTCGGCAACGCCGTGTTGGAATTCTGCGCGATATAGGCGACCGAAAAGTCATGCGCCAGCGAGCTGTAAGTCAGGCAGCCGTAGGCCATCGCGATGAACAGCCATTGCCCGTAAGCGGCAGGCCTAGCGACGGCAATCCAACCGGAAATGCCACGGAACGCGCCGATAATGGGAAAAATACCCAGCACCAGCGACAGGCACAGGGCGAGGATGAGGGAGAAGTGGCCGAGTTCGGGGATCATTATTGGGTCCTAGGTTATCCGGGTTCAGATATT
>DBNZ01000057.1:0-6439 GCA_002299495.1 Methylococcaceae bacterium UBA659 | reverse complement strand
CAGATATTAAAGCTTCTGCACAAATGATAGTGGCACGAAATCATTTACAACTCTGCTCTGGACACAGCTGCTTTATTTCGACCTGTAGCGTTTTAAGTAATTCAGCCTGTTCTATCCAATCGCTATCTGTTGCATTAACGACGACGGCCTTCGCCACTACTGCGGCGGCTAAAAACTTTCGATCCGATGGATCCAGTGAATTCACCGGCAATTCATCAAAACCGCGACTGGAATCCTTCGTCTGAGTGATTTTTACCGTATCAATATGGTTAGACGAATATTGATTGTCATACAAATACTTAAAAAACATATCGCCGACACCCGGTTGCCCGGCATAGCTGAGATATTTAGCGTATTCGTCCATTATCAAACTCGATTCATCAAGGCCAATAGGCCACTTTTTGCAATTTTCCAGCAGTTGAATACAAGCCAGTTGGCAACGCATTGAAGCATGGGTATCTTTGCCGTTTGCACTGATTGCAACATTGGTGTCAATGACAAATTTATCCGCCATTGCTTGCCGCAGCCTGCATTTTTCGGGTGAGTGCGGCGGTACGGGTAGCGGCGATTTCCGCCATTTCGTCGCCAAAAAAGTTTTCCGGCCAATTTCTGATGTCGCCGAATAAATCAATATCCAAATCGGACAACTTCGATACGCCTTCGGTGCTGTCGCAAAAATAAAGCCTTAATTGGTCGGAGGGATATTGTTCTTCGGCAACGCGCCGTTGAAAGCGTCTTAATAAATGCTCGCTATGGCTTTCCACAATGACCTGGATTTTACGGTGCTTTGCGACCTGTAAAATCACATCCGCCAAGCCGCTTTGCACGGAAGGATGCAAATGAATTTCCGGCTTTTCCATCAGAACAGTGCTGCCTTCCGGCACATAATAAAGCAGCACCAAAGCAGGCAGAACCTGGGAAACGCCAAAACCGACATCGGTCAAAAACGCTTCCGGACTGTTTTCATCGCGCTTGACGATGGTGCGATACAAATTCGAGTTTTCCGCAATTTCATTAATCGAAAACTGTTGAATCAACCCTAGTTCTTTTAGCCAATAAGCGATAATTTCTTGAAAGGTTAAAACTTTTTTTCGGTAACCGACATTCCTTTTTTCACCCCGCAAAGTCGCCGACAAGATGGCGTCTATCGTTCGTTCACCGCGGTAGCCGACATCGAATGGCCGGGCCCCCGACCATTGATATTCCCGTTTGGGGTATTCGCGCAATGGACCTAGGTAATAAATTTGATCCATCATGCTTTCGTATTCGGACTCAAAAAAACTCAAAAAATCGGCATTTTGATGATAGGTTTTAGCCTGATCCGGGAATAGGTGAGTTTTGATGGGACCGGGCATAGTCCAAACCCTGCCTTTTTGGCGGACAAACTGAAAGCGGGTACCCTCTTGAGCGTTGACTTTTAAATCAAATTCCTTGGTCGATTCTTTCGCCTTCATCTCAAACGAATGCCGATCAAAACGATACGCTAAAAACTGCGCTTTCATTTCCTGATTCTTAAGAAATGAAACCCTCGCTTCCGTTTCTATCTCATCGCCTTGAAACAAGGTTGACGTGCGCTTCCCCAATGGATTAACTATTTTCAAAGGCTTGTCGAGCTTCCATTTTAAAATCCACTCTATGGAAGCGGTTTCTTGATGTTTATGCACCATATCCTTGAAAGTCCCCAAGTTAACCAGTTGATTAGGGCCTCCTAAATCCAAAACCAAGCCTCTATCGGTGGCGTTTTTGGTTTGTTTCAGCATCAATAAAAATTGCAAAATGCTGCTTTTTCCCGAACTGTTTGTGCCGAACAAACCGGTTACACGCCCAAGCTGTATATCCAGCTTTTGCCAAGCTTTGAAGTTGGTAAGGTGTAATTCCGTCAGCATCATTTTTCCATGCGTTTAATTATTTTGGCTTCACTGACTCAACCTGACCCTTCAAACTCGCCTTAACCTCCGGCGGCATGTAATTCTCGTCATGCTTGGCCAGCACTTCCTCGGCGATAAACACGCCGCGGTCGTCCAACTTGCCGTTGGCGACGATGCCCTGGCCTTCACGGAACAAATCGGGCAGGATGCCGGCATGTTCGACGGTGACTTCCTTGCTGTAATCGGTCAGTTTGAAGCGCACCATCAGGCCTTTTTCGGGCCGTTCCACCGAACCCTTGACCACCATGCCGCCTAAGCGGAACAAATGGTCTTTAGGCGCTTTTCCGTCCACCACGTCGGTGGTGGAGAAAAAATACATCAAGTTGTCGTTGAACGATTTCAGCGTGAAGCCGACGGCGGCGGTGATGCCGGTCACCATCAGGATAATCAAGATCAGGCGTTGTCTTCTGGCGGGTTTCATGAGTTAACGTTGGCGTTTTTGTTTTAAGGCCAGGTCGCGCAGCAGTTTTTTCCGCTGCACGATGGGCAGTATGAAGTTTGCGAGCAACACGGCGAAACACAAACCGTAAGCAGTCCAAACATAAAAGGCGTAGCCGCCCATGGCAAAAAAATCTTTTAAATCCATTCAGTTGTGCTCCAGCATGGCTTTCACCCATTGGGCGTTGCGTTCGCGTTGCAACAGCTCCAGACGGGCGCGTTGCAGCATGGCGATGACGTAGTAAAGCTTGAACGCGACCGCCATCAACAACAGCGGCACCAACATGCTGATATGGATGGACGGTTTGTCCATTTTGGTGACGGTGGGGCCTTGGTGCAGCGTGTTCCACCACTCGACCGAGTAATGGATGATCGGGATGTTGACCACGCCGACCAGCGCCAGGATGGCGACGGCTTTGGAGGCGGTGCGTTTGTCGTCGATGGCGCCGTACAGGCCGATGACGCCTAAGTACAAGAACAGCAGGATCAGTTCCGAGGTCAAGCGTGCGTCCCAAACCCACCAAGTGCCCCACATCGGCTTGCCCCATAACGATCCGGTCACCAACGCGATAAAGGTAAATCCGGCGCCGACCGGGGCGCTGCTGATGGCGACAATTTCCGCAAGCTTGATGCGCCAGATCAGGCCAATCGCACCGGAGGTCGCCATCACCATATAAACCAACAGCGACATCCAGGCGCTAGGCACATGGATGTAGATGATGCGGTAGCTGTCGCCTTGCTGGTAATCGGGCGGGGCCAACACCAGGCCGCCGTACAAACCGGGCAGCAAAAACAACAAAAACAACGCGCTCAACCACGGCATCAGCGTTTCGGTCAGCGCATAAAAATGCGGCGGCGAAGCCATGCGGTGGCAGAAACGGCCGATGGGGTCGGGAATGAATTTCATAGGGTTAAGGCAGGTTGCAAGGTTATGTCCATTGCCAAATGGGCCGTTAGTTCATACTCATTTTCAACGCCGCCGCCGCCGCCCAAGGCGCCAACACCAAGGCCAACAACAGCAAAGCGGCGAGGATATTGATTTGCGCCGCTATCGGCAAACCGGATGCCGCCATCGCCGCCGCATTGCCGGCAAAAATGAGGACAGGCACATACAAGGGTAGCACCAGCAGCGACAAAATCATACCGCCGCGCCTAAGGCCCACAGTCAAGGCCACACCGATAGCGCCAATCAAGCTAAGCGTCGGCGTACCGAGTAGCAAGGTCAACAATAACACGCCGATGGCGGTTTGCGGCATGCCCAAGAACACCGCCAGCAACGGCGCGATCAGCAATAAAGGCAGGCCGGTGACCAGCCAATGCGCGGTGATTTTCGCCAACACCAACACCGCAGTAGGATGCGGGCTAAGCAGCATTTGTTCCAGCGAGCCGTCGTCAAAATCGGAGCGGAACAGGCTGTCCAGCGACAGCATCGCCGCCAGCAACGCCGACACCCAGATGATGCCGGGGGCGATGGCCTGCAATAATTGTGGCCTAGCACCTATGCCTAGTGGGAACAAGGTGATGACCAGCACGAAAAACAGCAGCGGATTGGCGATTTCGGCGCGGTAGCGGAACGCCAGCAACACATCGCGGCGGATAATGGCGAAAAAAGCGCGGCTTAATGACATCAGGATAAATGGATGCGTTGCACGGCGACGTTGTGCAGGTTTAAATCATGGTGCGAAGTCAGCACGATCAACCCGCCCGCAGCGCAATGTTCGGACATCAGTGCTTCGGTTAGGGCTATGCCGTGTTTGTCCAGCGAGGTGAACGGTTCGTCCAGAATCCAGAGGTGTTTTTTGCAGATCAGCAACCGCGCCAACGACAGGCGGCGTTTTTGCCCGGCGGACAGGGTTTGCACTAAAGCGTCGTCATAGCCGGACAAGCGCACCCGCGCCAACGCTGCGTCGATAGCATAGCGGCCGGCTTGGGCTAAGGCCAACGAAACGTTCAAGTTTTCCAGCACCGTCAATTCTTTTTTGATGCCGTCCAAATGACCGACATAAGCCATCTCGGCGTAATAATCGCCGCTATTGATGGCCGCGCCGCACCACCGCACTTGGCCGGCATCCGGTTCTCTAAAGCCGCAGATAATCCGTAGCAACGAGGTCTTGCCGCTGCCGTTTTTGCCTTCCAGCAACAAGGCTTCGCCGTTGCCAACGCAAAAACCTAAGCCCTCGAACAAGACGCGGTCGTCGCGGATGCAGCATAGTCCCTTGCCGGTCAATTGCTGCCCTGTCATCGTTTCGCCGTCATCCGTTGCCGCACGGTTTCATACAGCAGCACGCCCGCAGCCACCGACACGTTCAAACTTTCCACCGTGCCCAGCATCGGCAGGCGGATTAGCACATCGCATTGCTCACGGGTCAGGCGGCGCATGCCGGCGCCTTCCGCGCCCAGCACCAAAGCCAGAGGCAGGTTGAGATCGGTTTGATAAGCGGTCTGTTCGGCGTCGTCTGCCGTACCCATTACCCAGACGCCATGCTCTTTCAACCAGCGCAACGTTCTGGCCAAATTGGTCACTTGATAGACGGGTATGGTTTCCGCCGCACCACAAGCGACTTTGCACACCGTCGGGGTAATGCCGGTGGCGTTGTCCTTGGTGACAATCACTCCGTTGGCACCGGTGGCGTCGGCAGTACGCAAGCAAGCACCGAGGTTGTGCGGGTCTTGGACATTGTCCAGCACCAAAAACAACGCCGTTGCCGTCAAGTTCTCCACTGCCGTTTGCAGGTCATGTTCGGACAGCTCGGTAGGCATGTCCACTTTTATGACAATGCCTTGGTGGTTGTTATTGTCGGCAAGCTTGTCCAAGCGCTTGCGGTCGGCTTGTTCCGGCTCTATGCCGAGATCACGCAGGTGGTCAATAATTTGCTGCAAGCGCTTGTCTTGCCGCTGTGCATCCACCCAGGCTTGATTGATGGTTTTGGGCGAATAGTCCAGCGCGGCTTGCACGGCGTGTAGGCCGAAGAGTTTGGAGGGTTTCATTTAAGAGATTAATGCTTAAGGCTTCTATGTAGTGCAGCAAGGTTGCCGATTGTCCTTCCCGACCTAGGCAACGCTTATTGCAACGCAAGCAACACGGCTATTTTTGCCCTGATTTCCTGCAATTCCTTGGAGTTTATTTTGCTTTTACGCGGCGCTTGCCGGGATTGCCAATCTAAACTTTTTACCTGGTCGGCCAACGCTACGCCGGACACTTCGCCCGACAACACCACTTCAAAAGGGTAGCCTTTCACTGGGTGGGTGACCGGCACACAAACCAGCAATCCGGTTTTTCCGTTGTAACTCTGTGGGCTTAACACAACCTGAGCCACCAAAATCGAATTCCCCATGCAAGTTTTCTTCGCTGATGCCAGCCAACAATCCGTCCAAGGTATAAACGGGCGCCAACGGTTCGATAATGATACGACCGTCTTCCGCACGCACATCCACCGCTTGGTTTAAATGCAATTGGGCGGATTGCATCACGGCGGCGGGGATACGCACTGCCGGGCGGTTGCCCCATTTTTTCAGCAATTGGGTTGTCATCGGTTAGCTGTTAATACAATGGTTTCTACAATCGAAGTATACGAGGCTTGTCCGAAAACGGCAATCATCAGACATCCACCCGATGCCCATGGCTTTTTCGCCGCTTTCTTTTAACGCTAGCTGTGCTGCCGCCATGGGCTTTTTTCGGCAAGCTTTTTGGAATCAATTCGAAATCAATTTTTTTCTCGTAGTTTGTCCAGCCGTTTGCGGTCGCATTTTTCCGGTTCTATGCCCAAATTCCGCAGGTCTTCAATGGCTTGAGTTGCCAAGGTAACAGGGCTTCAAAATCTGCTGCCGTTTTTGCCAAAGGCAGTTGCCGGAACACGGCAATCAAATAATCATAAGGCTCAATACCGTTGGCTTTGCAGGTTTCGATGCGCGAATAAAGATGGGCACTGGCTTGGGCGCCACCCACCGTGTCGCTGAACAACCCGTTGCGGCGACTAATTACAAAGGGGCGAGTTGTAGCAGCCGTGTTTCGATGTTGGCCAGAAGCGCTCGACTGTGCGTCTGTCTTAATGGCAGATGTTGTTCGGGATTGG
>DBNZ01000096.1:10366-19015 GCA_002299495.1 Methylococcaceae bacterium UBA659 | reverse complement strand
CTGCCGTCGCCACGGTATTTTTCCGCCAGTTCCAGCAATTTTTCGGTGCCGCTGCCGTCATGTCGGTTCAAAATGACATTTTCAACGGCATCGCGTAAATCCAACGGGATGTCTTCGTAAATCGCCAGTTGTCCGGCGTTGACGATGCCCATCGTCATGCCTGCTTGGATGGCGTGGTACAAAAACACCGCGTGTATGGCCTCGCGCACCGGATTGTTGCCACGGAACGAGAACGACACGTTGGACACACCGCCGGAAATCAGCGCGTGGGGCAGGGTTTGTTTGATGGTGCGGGTGGCTTCGATGAAGTCCACGCCGTAATTGTTGTGTTCTTCAATGCCGGTGGCGACCGCGAAAATATTGGGGTCGAAAATAATGTCTTCGGGCGGGAAGCCGATTTGTTCGACCAAGATTTTATAGGCGCGGGTACAAATCTCGATTTTGCGGGCTTCGGTGTCGGCTTGACCGACTTCGTCAAAGGCCATGACGATAACCGCCGCGCCGTAGCGTTTCACCAATTTGGCTTGGCGGATGAAGGCTTCTTCGCCTTCTTTCATGGAAATGGAGTTGACGATGCCTTTGCCTTGGATGCACTTGAGACCCGCTTCGAGAATGTCCCATTTCGAGGAGTCGAGCATGATCGGCACTTTGGCGATGTCGGGTTCGGAGGCGATCAGCATCAAGAAGCGCACCATCGCTTCTTTGGATTCGAGCATCCCTTCGTCCATGTTGATGTCGATGATTTGCGCGCCGTTTTCGACTTGTTGCCTGGCCACGTCGAGGGCTTTTTCAAAATCGCCTTCGATAATCAGTTTTTTGAATGCCGCCGAGCCGGTGACATTGGTGCGTTCGCCGACGTTGACGAATAAGCTATCAGGGCCAATGCTCATGGCTTCTAAACCAGACAAACAGCATTTTTTTACTAAGTCTGGGATGGCGCGGGGTGGGTGTTTTTTGACGGCTTCGACGATGGCTTTGATATGCGCGGGCGTGGTGCCGCAACAGCCGCCGATGATGTTCAAATAACCGCTGACAGCCCAGCCTTCGATTTCCGCCGCCATGACTTCGGGCGATTCGTCGTATTCGCCAAAGGCATTCGGCAAGCCGGCATTGGGATGTGCGGAAACGTGAGTGTCGGCAATGCTGGACAATTCTGCGATATGTTGGCGCAGTTCTTTGGCACCTAAGGCACAGTTGAAGCCAAAGGAAATGGGCTGGACGTGTTTCAACGAATGCCAGAACGCGGCGACGGTTTGGCCCGACAAGGTCCTGCCTGAGGCGTCGGTGATGGTGCCAGAAATCATCACGGGCAGTTGGTAGCCGATGGCATCAAAAATATTTTCGACAGCAAACGCGGCGGCTTTGGCGTTGAGGGTGTCGAAAATGGTTTCGATCAAGATAATATCCGCACCGCCGTCGATCAGGCCACGGGTGGCTTCGGTGTAAGTGACGACCAGCTCATCGAAAGAAATATTACGGAAACCAGGATCGTTAACATCCGGCGACATGGAGGCGGTGCGGCTGGTGGGACCTAGAACGCCCGCGACAAAACGCGGTTTGTCGGGCGTTTTTTGCGTGTATGCTGCCGCCGCTTGCTGCGCCAGTTTCGCACCCTCGACATTCAGCTCATAAACCAAGGCTTCCATACCGTAATCGCCCATGCCGATGCTGTTGGAGTTGAAGGTGTTGGTTTCGACAATATCCGTTCCCGCTTCAAAATACGCACAATGTATGGCTTTGATGATGTCCGGCTGGGTTAAGGTCAGCAAATCATTGTTGCCCTTTAAGTCAATCTGCCAATCCGCAAAACGGCTGCCGCGATAATCTTTTTCCTCCAGCTTATAGCTTTGGATCATGGTACCCATGGCACCATCAAGAAAAAGTGTCCGGTTTGCCAATAGTTGTTTTAATAAGTCTGTCTTGTTCATTTCAAAAGGCTTAGGAGGATGGGGCATTTGCCTATTAAACCGGCGCATTTTACTATCGGCGGCTTATAACATCGGGAGGCGGAATGGCAAAACCAACCATTTTAGAGGGAATGAAAAGCGTATTGGCCGCTTTTATCTTTAATTGGGGTTCACAGCGACAGTAACGGTAAAAAAGATTTTTCTGGGGGGTTATTACCGTACATAGCCGCAGGCATTATTTTTACCGTGGCTTTTGTGGCGATACTGGCACGGGTGGTTTGCACCGTTATCTAATGTGGCAAATACACGGTGTCAATTATAAAGAAAAGCCCGTATGAAACGGGCTTTTTATCGTTGCGGCGTTATTCTTTATTAGAATCAGCCGATTTGTCTTTGGGCTGTTCTTTGGGTTTGACAACACTTTCTTTCATGGTCTCAAAAGCGTCTTTGCCGGCTTTGGCAAACATTTCTGCCAACCCGCCAAATAAAGCGGGTATCGAAAAAGCTTCTTTAACAATAAATTGCAAGCGGATAAAGGCAACCAGCAAAAAACCTACCACGGGTGGCATTAATTCAAAAAATATGGATAACAAGCTACCGCCGAAATTCTGAAAGCCGCCTTCGTTTTTACGGTCGCCGACGCTGGACAAATCACGCTCGTAATTGAAATCGCCTTCACCGCCGCGGATGCTCTCAAGCAAGTACACATTTACATTCACCAGAAAGAATTGCGAAGCCAAAAACACGCCCGCCGCTATTCCAACCCACATCAGCAAATTAGGGACACCTGCTTTTACGGCGGATTGATAAACCCAGATAACCGCCAAAATCATCATCACTGCACTAATCATGTTTTTATCCCCTCCAAAGTCAAAGCGTTATCGTCTTGTTAAAAAATAATACAAGTATGCACATTTTAACACCATATTATTACCGTCTTTCTCGACAACCTTGCAAGTTTCGTACTTTTCCCGCCCGGGTGTCGATTGCTTTTTTATTTCACCATTCTCAACTGAATATTTGATGGCGATATTCATTTCCTTGGTCCTGCCTACTGAATCGGTTGCGGTTGTCCGTAAAACACCGTCGGCACCAAAATCCCATTCCACTTGAATTTGTTTTTTTTCGCCATCAAGCTTGGCGGCTTCGGCAGAAACAGTCCACTTGCCGATAATTTCAGAATGGTCCTTCAAGCGAATATCGGCCATTGCCGAAAAGCCGACAAAAACCGCACACAAAGCAATATATTTTATTTGTTTATGCTGCATTTTGATTACCCTCATAACTTATTCTCTACGAAGGTGTAAGTGTAAACTATAGCAGAACCGCTATCGAGCTTTTAATCTGGGAAATCAAATCAGTTATGCCCGAACCATCCGTCCGAAATTATATGGGGATGGCCTATTTCCACTAGGATATTTACCAGAATGAATAGCGCTAAATTGCGCTTGACTTTAGGAACGCCTAAAGTATCATTTAGCTTCCGTACGCCATCAAGATAGATGGCTTTTCTAAAATATAAATATACAGGTAGGACATCCATGGGGTTCATCTTAGATCTTACAGCAATGCTGAAAGAACCAGCGGGTATGGTTGGTGCATTAGTAGTTATCGGTGCCGTTTATTTTTTGGTTAAATGGGTGTTTGCTCCACACCCAGAAGACGAAGAAAAATAAAACGTCTGACAACATACTTAAGCAGTTAAGGCCGCCAAGCACCTAAGTGACTGGCGGCTTTGTTTTATGCAAGATATTTCCCCTGCCAAAATCCCCTAATTATTTTATACTTTTGACATTTTGCCGATTAGCTAAAGCGAAATGTCCTTCCTATCTTCTAGACTCTTATCACTTCTTAACAAACAAACACCTGCCACCGCCCTAGGTTTGTTCAGAATTCTGTATGGCTTGGTCACCTTACAGGAAATACTATTTCTCAACTATTTCAGTCACCTGATATTCGACCCCGTCCCCTATATCGACGTGGAATTCCCAACCATCCCCTTTTTCCTCTGCCTTTGGGGTGGCGTCACTTGTTGTTTGACGGTAGGCTATCGCTACCAGTTTTCAGCCATTTCAAATTATCTGTTTTGGCTGGTGTTCGTAAATTTCACCTCTATGCAGCGTGACTTTGCCGGGGGGTTTGACCTGTTTATGACCGGCGCGGGATTTTTTCTATTGTTTTTACCCGCAGACCGGGCTTTTTCGATAGACCACTTACGCCGTAAACTCAGCAACCCGTTCAAACATTACCGGGAGTACACGGAACCTACCGTAACCGTGCTGGCTTATTACCTTCCAATTGCCATTTGTTTGGGATTTGTATATTTCGATTCGGCCATCCATAAACTGTTTTCCGAGCATTGGCGCAATGGCCTAGGCTCATGGCTGCCTTCAACCCAGCCTTATTATGTCTCGGCCTTGGACATGTCAGCCTTTCTAAACCAAGAGTGGCTACAAAAAGCGCTGGGATATACGATCTTGGTTTTCCAATTGACCTTTATTTTTCTGTTTGCAAGCCGTCGGTTGCGTTGGGTTTATGTGCTTATCGGTGCAGGTCTCCATCTTGGCATTACCCTTTGCTTAAACATCTACCCGTTCGGCCTAGGCATGTTGATATTTTATACCCTATTAGTACCTTTTAGCTGGTGGCGCAGCCTTGCGTCATGGCTTACAGCCACACAACCTTACTTGACCGTTTTTTATGACCAGTTCTGCCCCCTTTGCAACCGGACGGCATTGATCATTAACCATTTTGACATTTTTAAGCGCGTAGACTTTAAAAGCGCGCAGGACTATGCCAAAGATTACCCCGCTATCGCCGCGCTCGGCCAAGATACCTTACTGACGGATTTATATGCGTTGGACCCGGAAGGGGAAATCTATTCCGGGGTCGATAGTTACCGGCAAATTTTCTTAAAAATGGGCTACCTGGCCCCCCTTGGCATATTGCTGGGATTGCCCGGCATTTATCAATGGGCAAAAAAACGCTACCGTGCCATTGCCGATAGCCGAGGCCGGGTAACCTGCACCACGGACTGCGTGGTTTCGAAGCCCATAACCAACGACACATGGTATCAATCGCTTTTTGTTGAACTCGCAGGACAAAACCCGAAGGCATTCTCCAGAAAATTGGCGAAAATCCTATTAGCCATTTTTATTCTTCAGGTCAACTGCACCCTCCATTATGGGCTGCTTTACCGATTCGGTATCAACACCCGGCAAAACGCTTTCACATCCGCCCTTGCGGATGCCAGCAACGCATTGATTTCCGTATCGCAAATTTTTCTTGGTATCGCCCCCCACGCACTCTACCTACACGACCATTTTGCCGGTTATGACCGTATCTTGGCCATTACTTACCTGGATTCAAAAGGCGTAGAACAGTGGTTGCCGTTTATTAACCAACAAGGACGGTTGCTGGCGCCAAACTGGGGCCGGGTGCAGATGATGTGGGCCAATATTGCCGTCACCCCCAACATCGACAACACCCGGTTAAGAAAATTTTTGCTGAAAGTCACCGCATTTTGGGGACAAAAAATCGGGATTGACCTCAACAACGCCGTTTTTTATATCAAAATGAAAAAGATTTCCGCACCCAATGAATGGGTTTATGACCAATTACACTTAAATTTCAATGCTCCCTGGCAACCTATAGGCAAAGTGATCTGGTCTGGCCAAGACATTTCTTACGACCTTCCGCTTGACATCAATGCGCTATAGCTATAGGACTTATAAAAGAATTTTTGTTATTGCATCCTGCGGTTTAGTCGTGATATAAAATGCCTGCGCTCCCTTTTTAGAGTGCACATAAAAAAAATTACTTAAATTGATTGGAGGATAATCTTATGAAAAAAATCGTAGCTCTTTTGGCGATGTCATTAATGATCGTTGGTTTAGCAGGCTGCATGGATGATCCAGATGGCTCTAAACAAAAAGTTTCTAGCTCGATCGAACTTTAATTTTTAAAGTCAGGTTAGAGTACCCCTAGACAAAAAACCCAGTCTTTATGGCTGGGTTTTTTGCGTTAAGGGGTTTTGCTTTTTGCCTGTATGCAGGCGGAAGCTAACTGCTCGCCAATTTGCTATGGTGCACGGAATAGACAAAATAAACAATTAAACCTAGCAACAACCAAACACCAAAACGCAACCAAGTGATCATCGGCAAAAAAGCCATTAATGCCCCGCAGGAAAGCATGCCCAACACTGGAAATAACGGGCCAAACGGGGTGCGGAAAGGACGGGGCATATCAGGCTGGGTAATCCGAAGCACGATAACCCCCAAACAAACCAAAACGAAGGCCGCCAATGTGCCGATGTTGACCAGTTCCGCCAAATCCCCTAGTGGCATGAAGCCGGCCACACCCGCCATGATAATGCCGCACAGCACTATCACCCTGACGGGCGTTTGTGTGGCAGGGTTCACCTGGCTAAAAAACGGGGAAAACAAGCCGTCAAGTGACATGGCGAAAATTATCCGGGTCAGCGCATAGTAAAGCACCAACATCACTGTAGTAAGGCCTGCGATAACGCCGGCGGCCACTAAGGCTGAGGCCGAATTAAAACCCATCAGTTGCAAAGCATGCGCCACCGGCGAGGAGACATTGAGATCTGCATAGGGCACCACGCCTGTCAATAAACCGGACACAATAATGTAGACCAAGGTACAAAAGAGCAGCGAAAAAATAATGCCAAACGGCAAGTCCCGTTGCGGGTTTTTAGCCTCTGCAGTAGCGGTGGATACGGCGTCAAAACCGACATAGGCAAAAAAGACTAAAGATGCGCCCGCAAGGACACCGGTCGTTTTTCCATCCGGCAAAGTTTGGAACCAACCGTAGGGTAAAAACGGCCGCCAATTTTCTGGATGGACATTAAATGCCGCAACCGCAATGAATATGGCGATGGTAACCAGCTTAACGAACACCATGGCATTATTGGCTTTCGCGCTTTGCCTGACCCCCATGACCAGCAGCGCCATCAACAACAAAATAACGCTTGCGGCCGGCAGGTTAATTAATCCGCCCTGTTTTGGCGCCTTAGACAACATCTCTGGTAAAGGAAAACCGATAGCGGTCAAGGCATTATTAAAATATCCAGACCACCCATTAGCCACCGCCGCAACCGCGATGCCGTATTCCAACAACAAATCCCAGCCGATGATAAAAGCGATCAACTCGCCAAAAGCGGCGTAACTGTAACCATAAGCGCTGCCACATCCACCCACCGAAGCGGACAATTCCGCATAAGAAAAGGCTGCAAAAGCGCAAGCCAGTCCTGCAAATATGAAGGACAACACCACGCCTGGTCCCGCTTGCGTAGCGGCGGCAATTCCCGTCAAGACAAAAATTCCTGTGCCTATGATCGCGCCTACCCCAAAAAACACCAAATCCCAAGCCGATAAACAGCGCCTTAAACCGTGATCGTCTTCAATGCCCGAGACTTGTTTAGTTCTAAAAATAGTTAATGACATAGGTTAATCCTTGGTAAAGTTTATTAGGCTCGATTATAGCCCAGCCGGATTGTGCTCTTCCTTTAAATGAAAAAGGCATCTTAAACAAATTGTTAGGGAAACAATTAAAGACAAGGAAATAGTGCAACTAAAATGGGCATGTTAAAATGGCGGGGGAATAGAAACAGTGACCGGTTTATGCTATTTCAGCCCTATTATTGTGGGGAACGGCGACCCGAGGATTTCGGCCCCTTAATAACCAAGGGAATTCTTAATGCAATTTTTAATCCTATCCAGGCCATGAGTTTATTAAATACGGAATCAGAACAAGACGGTTGCTTTTTTGCGGTAAGCTTGATTTGATGGATATTCCGGCCTTAGGTGAACTGACGGTGATGGGGCTATGTAAGTTACCGGCTTATTTACCGCCTTGGGTAGAAGATCCGCGTAATTTGTTAGCATTATTAACTTTCACCAACTTCACCAGTCAGATGGATTTAGGATACACCACCGATGTGGTGAAGAGATTTTTAGCCGACACCCCGGTTATTGAGATAAATCCATAAGCTATGGCCACATCCTAAATGAATAGCTGATGTTACGCAGAAACTCATTTTTTCCACAAGATATAGTATTTCAGCATAGCCATTTCCAACCATATCCAATAGCTCTGCGTGACCTCCGTTAATAGCAAATAACCCCCCTGTCTGAAACAAATTGAACCATCAACTTTTAAAAACCATTTCGATGAAAATCC
The DNA here is from genome assembly GCA_002299495.1 of Methylococcaceae bacterium UBA659. Lineage (GTDB taxonomy): Bacteria > Pseudomonadota > Gammaproteobacteria > Methylococcales > Methylomonadaceae > Methylovulum. The sequence goes on along the minus strand of DBNZ01000096.1, from coordinate 10,907 downwards.
GCACTTGTGTTCTATCCCTGCTCGCCATATTGGCCAGTTCAGGCCAAGCCGCCGCCACTACCTACCAATTGCCACCGACTCCAGGGGACACGGTTGTCTCCCAATACCCTGATCGGGTTCCTTTCTCAAAAGTGGAACAAAACGAGACCCTGCTGGATGTGGCCCGGCGCTATCTATTAGGGCAAACCGAAATTGTCCGGTTAAACCCCGACTTAGACCGCTGGCTAATCAAAAAAGGGGAAATCGTACGCTTACCAAACTTAAGGATTTTGCCGGATACACCGCATAATGGCATCACCTTAAACCTACCCGAATTTAGGATGTATGTTTATCCGGCAGACCAGCCCGGCATCGTCATGTCATTTGCACATGGAGTGGGCCGGCAAGACTGGAAAACCCCTTTAGGGCAGACAAAAGTAAGCCGTAAAGTAAAAGACCCCTCGTGGTATCCACCGGAGTCTATCCGCCGCGAACATGCGGCCATGGGCGACCCGTTACCAGCCGTCGTACCGCCTGGCCCAAATAACCCATTAGGGGCTTA
>DBNZ01000096.1:0-9981 GCA_002299495.1 Methylococcaceae bacterium UBA659 | reverse complement strand
ACAAAATTTATGGCATTGGCATGCAAATCACCCACGGTTGTGTCCGTATGTACCCCGAGGACATCGCAAAACTGTATCAGGTGACACCCGTAGGCACACCCGTGTATATCGTCAAACAACCCATAAAAGTAGGCTGGCTGGATAATGAACTCTACATCGAAGCCCATCCCGACCTAGAAGGGGAAGACATGGGGATAAACCGGCGTTACTCCATTGCCTTGGATCTTATCCAAAAAGCAAACAATGGGGAACTGCCCGATTTTGACCAACGGGCATTAAACGACGTCTTAGCCAAACTGGATGGCAACCCCCACCCTATCTACGAACGGTTGCCGCCTATGGACGGTGACTTGCCGGAATTGCAGCCAGAGGCACCGCCTTTACCGTTAAAAACCGTGTCTGACCATAAGAATACGGCAGGCACACCGTCCACCAGACAAACCGCAAATAAAACATCCACAACCACGCGCAAAGCATCGCCTAGCGGCTATTACCGTGGGGACTAATGGCACAAACCTGAAAAGACACCCAAAAACCCCCAAATAGCCTCGCAGCAGCCGCTATCACGCCAGAGCGCAGCGCAGTAGATTCAGGTGACTTCACCAAATCGGTCATCCATAACCGGCCTGAAAACATGGGTAACCGCTCTGGCTGGGCATGTTGCGTCATCGGCCGCAAAACTTGGATAAAAAACCGCTCACAAATCGTTCCAGCAGACGCGATAAAGCGCACCGCTTAACTCAAGCGTTAGGCACTCATGGCCCAGCCCCATCGCAAAAACACATGCTTTGCCTCAAATCAACAACAAGCCGTTAAAATAACCAGCCCACTTTCACTGGCCCCGTTAGGAGAAAACATGCTTTTATCGCCCTAAGCCAACCTGATAGCAAAATCCAGTTTAAATCGCATTGCGGTAATTTCATTAACCGCGACTGGGTTGCGCCCGTTAGATGATTCAAATTACCCTTGCTAAAGGTTGTGATTGTTAACCAGAAGGTTTCTTAAAGTAGTCCGGCTTGCATGAAAACTATTGTTGGGTTAATGACCAGCCGCAACCGGATCGTTCTAAAAAGGAAGCGGAATAACTGCCAAAAAAAAGCCGGATAGGGCGTATCCGGCCGGTCAGGGGGAAATGAAGATGGGTTAAAAGATTGGGTTGAATCCGTGAAGTTGCGGTTTGTTGGCGTTGCTTTTCAAAGGCTGGTTATTTGGTTCGGTTATCATCAACCTTGGCCTGGCAACAACCCGACCGAACCTGGCTTGATCCGCTTACAACTAACCACGACATCTTCTACGAAACACCTTTTTTTACCGCCATCATCCCCTGCACAGTCTTGGCATACCCGTTTGCCATTATCCTTAACCGTATCCACATGCCAACCGTAACCTTGTGACTGGCAGAATTTTTTACTGAAACGGTTGATATTATAGGGCTGGGTAGCTTTTTTAGCCGCCTCCTGTGCGCTGGAACAAGCCGCTGGTGGAATAGTGTTCGCCATTAAGTCGCGATAAACATATTCGGTGGCAAGCGCTATTTGGCAGCTTAAAACTAAGCCTGTAAAAAAGCCTATCGTGCTTATCTTCATGCCGTTCTCCTGGTTTTTTATAGTTATTGATCCGGCCCTTTAAGGTTTGCACCGTTCGTGCTGAGCCAGTCGCAGCACAAGCTCAAGGCGAACAGAGGTTAAAACTTAATCAAGCCGGATCAATGTTAATTCAGGACCCGTATGTTCATTTGGGCGTTTTCTTCGTCCAACTGCTGTTTGATGGGTGCATATTTTTCGTTTTCGCTTTGCTTGACCATGGCCACGCCCGCCAAGATCACAAATAATGTGAACCCGATATACAGCCAAAATTTGTCTTTTTGTGGTTGTGGTTCGGTTTCCATGAAAGCCTCCAAGTTTAAGGCCTTAAATCGGCGATATCGGCGCCAAAGTTGATATGGAAGGCTTGTCCGCCCAACACCAGCGCAGGTACTGACCGTACCCCGGCCGCTTCGGCTTCGGCAACGCGGCTGGGCTGTTCGCCAAGGTGCACCACTTCGACCTGGTATTTGCCTTGGTCTATGGCGTTGGCAACCATTTGTTCGGCCCCCAAACAAACTGGGCAGCCGGCATGATAGAAAATAGCTGTGTTCATGGTTTATCTCCTGAGTTCAGTGTTTTGTTGTTTCGAGTCGAAACTATATGAAACCTGTTAATGCTTGTCAATACCATCGTGGAAAAAAAATTACCTCTTAGGTTGCCTTACAGAGATTTTATTTGCATTGTATTCGTGCGGTTGGGCGTTCCGCCCTTTTTTAGGGCACTGTGGGTCGCAATCAAGCAAGCATGTTGTGGTGATTTTTGAGATAATCGCGTCTCGATTTGGCGGCATGTTAATTGCTCACCCTTCCAATTAGGCCTGATTCAACTTGGCGAAACCCATAATGAAACACGATAAGACATTCAAGCCTTGCGACTTGGTCATTTATGGCGCCTTAGGCGACCTATCCAGACGAAAATTGTTGGTATCTTTATACCGGTTAGAAAAAGCCGATTTGTTGGAGCCGGATACCCGGATCATCGGCGTTGACCGCCATGCCCATAGCAACGAAGAGTATGTGGCCATTGCCCATAAAAGCTTGCAATCGTTTTTGACAGACCCTTTAGTCGATGCGGTTTGGCAACGTTTTTCAAACCGGTTGATATATCTACAGATCGACTTGCTGCAAATAGATCAATATCAGCGGCTTAAATCGGTATTGGATTCAAGCCATCGGGTCATGGTCAACTATTTTGCGGTCAGCCCATTTTTATTCAAAAGCATTTGCCAAGGTTTGGCGCAATCGGGCGTATTAACCGCTGAATCCCGGATGGTGATGGAAAAACCCATAGGCCATGACCTTAAATCTTCGCGGGAAATCCATGACGAGGTGTCCAGGGTTTTCGCTGAACGGCAAGTGTTCCGCATAGACCATTACCTGGGCAAAGAAACGGTGCTTAATTTGTTGGCGCTGCGCTTTGCCAATTCCATTTTCACCACTAACTGGAACCACAACACCATCGACCACATCCAGATCACCGTGGCGGAAGAAGTCGGCATCGAAGGTCGCTGGGAATATTTCGACAAGACCGGCCAATTGCGCGACATGCTGCAAAACCACTTGTTGCAGATTTTGACTTTCATCGCGATGGAGCCGCCCGCCGATTTGGAGGCGGCCAGCATCCACAGCGAAAAAATCAAGGTGCTGAAAGCTTTGCGCCCCATCACCAAGCGCAACGTAGAGGAAAAAACCGTCCGTGGACAATACACCTGCGGTTACATAAAAGGCCAGGCCGTACCCGGTTATCTGGAAGAAGCAGGCGCCGACACCGAAAGCACCACCGAAAGCTTTGTCGCCATACGAGTCGATATTGACAATTGGCGCTGGGCGGGCGTGCCGTTTTACCTGCGCTCAGGCAAACGCTTGCAGAGTAAGCGCACCGAGATCGTGGTCTATTTCAAACAACTGCCGCATAACATCTTTACCGAAAGCTTCCGTGAGTTACCGCCCAACAAATTGATCATTCATCTACAACCCAATGAAGGCGTGGAAATAGAAATGTTGAACAAAATCGCCGGCATCGAAGATGAGTACATTAAATTACAGAAAACCAAGCTGGATTTGAGCTTCTCCGAGCAATTCAAGAAAAGCCGGGTATTTGGCGGTTATGAAAAGCTGGTTTTGGAAGCCATGCGGGGTAATCCCACCTTGTTTTTAAGCCGTGAAGAAATCGAGCAAGCCTGGGTGTGGGTAGATTCCATCCAAGATGCCTGGCGGCATCTAAATGCCAGACCGCGGCCTTATGCGGCGGGAAGCTGGGGTCCGGTAGCCGCGGTGGCCTTAATGGCCCGCGACGGCAGGGCTTGGGAAGAATAACCGTTTCAGAAGGGCTTATGGCTAAGATTACCGCGCTTTCGCAATTGGATATGAACCAAGTGTACAGCTATGCCGATTATCGGGATTGGCAGTTGGACGAAGCTATCGAACTGATCAAGGGCAAGATTATGCGGATGGCACCGGCGCCGAATGTCAGGCACCAAAGCATATCGATGGACTTAAGCCGCTATTTGTCGGTTTTTTTTCTCAACAAGCCGTGCCGGGTCTTTGCCGCCCCGTTTGACGTGCGTTTGTACGACCGCAAAAAATCCCTGCTCGCCAGCGCCGACATCCACACCGTGGTACAGCCCGATTTGTGCGTCATCTGCAACCCCGAACTGCTCGACGAGCAAGGCTGCAACGGCGCCCCCGATTGGGTGATTGAAATCTTATCAAAGAGCAACACCCGCCACGAATTACGCACCAAATTCGCCCTCTACGAGGAAACCGGCGTCACCGAATACTGGCTAGTGTTCCCGGACAACCCCGCCATCGAGCAATTTGTCTTGGACGCGGGCGGGCGCTACCAACTGCATGCTTTGTACGCCCCTGGCGATGTCGCCACAGCCCATTTGTTCCCCGGTTTAGCCATCGATGTCAACGAGGTGTTTGCCTCGCCGTGGGACTAAGCACACATTCCAACTATAAACCGACCACAGGACAGCCCATGCATCCCATCATCGCACAAGTGACCGAAGCAATCACCGAACGCAGCCGACCTAGCCGTTCGGCTTATATCAAGTACATCGACGGTATGAGGAAAGACAAACCGACCCGCGTCGGCATGGGTTGTGGCAACCTAGCGCATGGCTTTGCCGCTTGCAGCGCCGCTGAAAAAGCCGATTTGGTCGGCGAAACCAAGCCCAACATTGCTATCATCACCGCGTACAACGACATGTTGTCGGCGCACCAACCTTACAAAGACACACCCGAGCTGATTAAAGCCGCCATCCGTAAAGCCGGCGGGGTAGCGCAAGTCGCCGGCGGTGTACCGGCGATGTGTGACGGCATCACCCAAGGCCAAGCCGGCATGGAGCTGTCGTTATTCAGCCGCGACATAATCGCGATGGCCACCGCCATAGGCATGAGTCATGACATGTTCGATGGCGCACTGTATTTGGGCGTTTGCGACAAAATTGTGCCTGGCTTGTTGATCGGCGCGTTAAGCTTCGGCCATTTGCCCGCCGTGTTCGTACCCGCAGGGCCCATGCCTAGCGGTTTGAGCAATAAAGAAAAATCCCGTGCCCGCCAAGCCTACGCCATCGGCAAAATTGGCCGTAAGGAATTGCTGGAGGCGGAAATGGCCTCTTACCACAGCCCCGGCACCTGCACCTTCTACGGCACTGCCAATAGCAACCAAATGCTAATGGAAATCATGGGCTTGCATCTTCCTGGCAGTTCCTTTATCAACCCGTACACGGCGCTTCGGGACGAATTGACCCAAGCTGCGGCGCGGCAAGTGCTTAAATTTACCGGAATGGGCGATGATTGGCGGCCTATCGCGCACATGGTGTCGGAAAAAGCCATCGTCAACGCCGTCATCGGCTTACTGGCCACCGGCGGCTCGACCAACCACACCATGCATTTGATCGCCATTGCCCGGGCCGCCGGCATTGAATTGAACTGGGACGATTTTGACCGTCTGTCCCGCGTGGTGCCATTGATCGCGAAAATTTATCCGAACGGCCCGGCCGACGTGAACCACTTCCAAGCTGCCGGCGGCATGGGCGTTTTAATCGCCGAATTGCTCCGTAACGGCTTGCTGCATGAAGACATCATCACCGTCGCCGACGAAAGGGGCATGAATAACTACCGTCAAGAACCCAAGCTCATCGACGGCAGACTGGTTTGGGAGCCGGTTCCCGAAGCCTCACTAGACCCGGACGTGTTAAGTTCGGTCACTCAGCCGTTTGCCAGCAGCGGCGGCCTGCATGTCATGAAAGGCAACCTAGGGCGCGGCGTCTCCAAGTTATCGGCGGTGTCACCCGACCATCAAATCGTGGAGGCCCCCGCCGTGGTGTTCGACGACCAGACCGATTTTCTGGCCGCCTTCCAACGCGGCGAATTGGAGAAAGATTTTGTCGCCGTGATCCGCTTCCAAGGCCCGTGCGCCAACGGCATGCCGGAATTGCACAAACTGACCCCGCCGTTGGGCGTGTTGCAGGACAAAGGCTTTAAAGTCGCCTTGGTGACCGATGGCCGTATGTCCGGCGCCTCCGGCAAAGTGCCCTCCGCCATCCACATAACACCAGAATGCGAAGCCGGCGGGCCGTTGGCGAAAGTGCGCGACGGCGACATCATCTCGATGAACTTGCAGACCGGCGATGTCAATGTGTTGGTGGACGAGGCCGAGTTTAACGCCCGCGAGGTCGTTCCTAACAGGGCCGGCAACCACCATTACGGCGTAGGCCGGGAAATGTTTGGACGGTTCCGCTTGAACGCCTCATCCGCTGAAACGGGGGCCTCGAATTTATTTGTCTGCGACTAATTTAGGTGGCGCCCAAGCAGATGTAAAGAGTGGCGTTATGCGAACATCAACAAACTGAAACTAAAAATATTGGGGTTCGCTTTACTCACCCCAACCTACTGGATAGCTAAAAATGACCCGAAACAACTGGATAATCCAACCCAAAGACGTGCTGACCGCAGGACCCGTGATGCCGGTAATGGTCATCCAAAATCTCGACGATGCCGTACCGCTGGCCCAAGCCCTGGTTGCAGGCGGCATCAAAGTCTTGGAAATTACCTTGCGTACACCGGTGGCACTAGCGGCGATCAAAGCCATCAGCGAAAATGTCAAGGATGCCATCGTCGGCGTCGGCACCATCGCCAGCCCCGAACAGCTTAAGGCCGCCGCAGCGGCCGGGGCGGTGTTTGCGATCAGCCCCGGGATCACCGAATCCTTGCTGCAAGCCACTCATGCAGGCACTATCGCATTAATCCCTGGCATCGCCACATTGTCGGAATTGATGCTAGGCATGGAATATGGCCTGGACTGTTTCAAATTCTTCCCGGCAGAGGCCGCAGGTGGCATCCCCATGTTAAACGCCATCGCCGGCCCGTTTCCGCAGGCCACCTTTTGCCCGACGGGCGGCATTTCCCCAAGCAACTACTTAGCTTATCTCGGCCTGCCTAATGTGGCCTGCGTCGGCGGCTCTTGGTTGGCGCCCGGCGATGCCGTCAAAGCCAAAGATTGGACTAAAATCACCTGGCTGGCACAAAAAGCCATTTACGATGCGGCCAAATGACTACCGTATGATGCCTGAGCTTAACTTAACCGTTCATTTTCAGAGGGAAAACCATGACTAACCTAAGAAGCGTCACCTTAAATGAGCAAGCCCGGCCCTTAGCTGAGCTGCCCCGCTTATCGGGAACTGTAGGGCCTGACGTCATTGATGTCCAAACCCTTTACAGAGACACGGGAATGTTCACTTTCGATCCGGGCTTCACTTCCACGGCCAGTTGCAGGTCTAGTATCACCTACATCGATGGCGAGCAAGGCGTGTTGCTGTACCGTGGCTACCCCATCGAACAACTGGCGGAGCATTGCTCGTTCCTGGAGGTCTGTTATCTGCTTCTGAAAGGAGAACTGCCAACCCCAAACGAATTGCAGACCTTCACTTACAACATCACCATGCACACCATGGTGCATGACCAGTTGAACAATTTTTTCAAAGGCTTCCGCCGTGACGCCCATCCAATGGCCATTATGGTCGGGGTGGTGGGCGCCTTGTCGGCGTTTTATCATGACGCCTTGGATATAAGTGACAAAAGTGTCCGCGAATTGTGCGCCATCCGCCTGTTGGCAAAGGTACCGACCATAGTCGCCATGTGCCACAAGTACAGCACCGGCATGCCGTTCATGTATCCGCAAAACAGCCTCAGTTATGTGGAAAATTTCTTGCGTATGATGCTGGCGAACCCCTGTGAACCGTTTTCGCCCAACCCTGTGTTGGTGCGGGCATTGGACCGAATCCTGATACTCCATGCCGACCATGAGCAAAATGCCTCCACCTCAACCGTGCGATTGGCCGGTTCCAGCGGTGCCAACCCGTTCGCCTGCGTAACGGCGGGCATTGCCTGTTTGTGGGGTAAGGCGCATGGCGGCGCCAACGAGGCGGTGTTGAATATGCTGGAAGAAATCGGCGATGCTTCCCGCATCCCGGAATATATGGCCAAGGCCAAAGATAAAAACGACCCGTTCCGGTTGATGGGCTTCGGCCACCGGGTTTACAAAAACTACGACCCGCGCGCCCGTTTGATGCGGGAAACTTGCCATGAAGTGTTGAACGAATTGGAGCTGCACGATCTGGAACTTTTCAAGCTGGCGTTGGAGCTGGAGCGTATCGCGTTGGAAGACGAGTATTTCATCGAGAAAAAACTTTACCCGAACGTCGATTTTTACTCTGGCATCGTCCTGCATGCCTTAGGCGTACCCACCAACATGTTCACCGCGATGTTCGCGATGGGCCGGACCGTCGGCTGGATCGCCCATTGGGACGAAATGATCGCCGACCCCGAGCAAAAAATCGGTCGTCCGCGCCAGCTTTACACCGGCGCCGCCCATCGTGACGTGCCGCTTAAATAATCGTAGCAGCGGGCTATAGTGGTAAACGGTTACTGATAATCAAGTATAATCCCCTGATTTATCAGTGACCCAAGCTTGCATGTCAGAATTTCTCCCCGAACTCAAACGCCGCCGCACCTTCGCCATCATCTCCCACCCCGACGCCGGTAAAACCACGCTCACCGAAAAGCTGTTGTTGTTCGGCGGCGCCATCCAATTGGCCGGTTCCGTCAAGGGCCGCAAGGCCGCCCGCCATGCCACCTCCGATTGGATGGAAATGGAAAAAGAGCGCGGCATTTCCGTGACCACTTCGGTGATGCAGTTCGAGCACAACGACGCCATCATCAACCTGCTCGACACCCCCGGCCATGAAGACTTTTCCGAGGACACCTACCGCACCCTGACCGCCGTCGATTCGGCGTTGATGGTCATCGACGTGGCCAAGGGCGTAGAGGAACGTACCATCAACCTAATGGAAGTCTGCCGCTTGCGCACCACGCCGATCTTGACTTTCATCAACAAGCTAGACCGCGAAGGCCGCGAGCCGATTGAACTGTTGGATGAGGTCGAAAACGTGCTGAAAATCCAATGCGCGCCGATGACCTGGCCGATCGGCATGGGCAAACGCTTCAAGGGCGTTTACCATCTCTACAAGGACGAAATCCATTTGTTCAGCGCCCAACACGGCGGCAGAATTGCTCAGGCGGAAATCATCAAAGGCTTGGACCATCCCAAACTGGATGAACTGCTGGGCGAGCAAGCCCAGGAACTGCGCGATGAAATCGAACTGGTCAAGGGCGCCAGCCACGAATTCGACCTTGACGCCTACCTGGCCGGTCATTTAACGCCGGTGTTCTTCGGTTCCGCGATCAACAACTTCGGCATCTTGGAACTACTGGACGCTTTCGCCGAATACGCGCCGCCGCCGCGCCCGCGCGAGGCCGTGCAGCGCGCCGTCCAGCCCGACGAAGACAAATTCACCGGCTTCGTCTTTAAAATCCAGGCCAACATGGACCCGGCACACCGCGACCGCATCGCCTTCCTGCGCGTCTGTTCCGGCAAATTCGACAAAGGCATGAAAATCCACCATGTCAGGACCGGCAAAGCCGTGCAAGTCGCCAACGCGCTCACCTTCCAGGCCGACAGCCGCAAGGCGGTCGAGGAAGCCTATCCCGGCGACATCATCGGCCTGCACAACCACGGCACCATCCAAATCGGCGACACCTTCACGCTGGGCGAAACCCTCAAATACGGCGGCATCCCGTACTTCGCGCCGGAGCTGTTCCGCCGGGTGGTGCTAAAAGACCCGCTACGCGCCAAGGCCCTGCAGAAAGGCCTAGTGCAATTGACCGAGGAAGGCGCGACCCAGTTGTTCAGGCCGCTGAAAAACAACGACTTGATTTTAGGCGCGGTGGGCGTGTTGCAGTTCGACGTCACCGCCTACCGCTTGAAAGCCGAATACAACGTCGAATGCGTCTACGACGCCGTGCCGGTGTCCACCGTGCGTTGGGTC
>DBNZ01000023.1 GCA_002299495.1 Methylococcaceae bacterium UBA659 | reverse complement strand
GTCGAGGACGAACGGCAAGGAGTGGATTCCGTTCCTGGTGAGCTTGTCGAACCGCTTGTGCCCTGCTGTTTAGGGTATGAACGGAATCAACTGGTTCTTAAGTTTCCCTAAGGCTAAAGCCAGGGCCAGGGTATGATGACGGAAAGCATAGGGACTGCTAGGATTAGCCATGACGAAACTCCGCAAAGTTTTTACAAAAGAATGGATTAAGAACGCATCAATGCAGATTGTCTGGCCTGTCCTGCGGCGGGTAATAGCCTATCATGAGAGAAAAAAATGCCGTGCTTTGTTGCCAAAAAACCCAACCGTATGCCACAGAATTTGCAAAAAATGGCGTTTATTGGCATGAAACTTTTTTTGAAAAGGATGGGTTTTTGTTGGTCATGCCTAGACTGTCCAGCCAGCAGACACTAATGGGCCGTTAATTTTTCCCATTCCGTTAAAATCGCCAAGGCCTCATCTCGGCTGCTTCCGCAAGCATCCTCGGTGGGTTTAAAACCCCGGCATACTTGCGGCCGGTTAGTCTGGAAAAAGAGGCGGCATCGATTTGCCTCGTCCAAATGCAGGCACCGCATCCCGGCAGGTTTGCCAGATGGATACAAGGGCATGGCCGATGAAATGGACGGGGCTATGCAGCAAGCGCCACAACCGACGCGGCATTGCATCAGGCCGCCCCGGCTGGCTTTGCAACTGTTTTCCGCATCAACCATGAGACTAACACGATCGCGGGCAAACCGACGCCGGCAGCGTAGATAAAAAACATTGGATAGCCGTGGCTATCGACGATAATTCCGGAAAAGCCGCCTAACAATTGGGCGGGCAAGGTCATTAACGAAGTGAACAAAGCGTATTGCGTGGCCGTGTGTTCCCTGTTGGTCAGGCTGGACAAATAGGCGATGAACGCCGAGCCCGCCAAACCGCCGCTTAAATTATCCGCGCTGATAACTGCGGCCAGCAACAATAAGTCCGGCTCGTTGACCGCCAAAATGGCAAACAACACATTGGTGCTGGCCACCATGACCGCCCCTAGCAACAAGGGCCGCATGATGCCGTATCTAGCCACCATGACCCCGCCCAGCGCCGCGCCGAAAATGGTCATAAAAAAACCAAAAATTTTGCTGACTTCGGCAATTTCCGTTTTTGAAAAGCCCAAATCCAGATAAAACGGGTTGGCCATCACCCCCATCGTCACGTCGCTCATTTTATAAACGGCGATCAGCGCCAAAATTAACCAGGCCAAGCTGCCATTACGGGTAAAAAACTCGGTGAACGGCTTGACCACGGCCACGGACACCGATCGGCCCAGCCGCTTAACGGCGCTTTTCCCCGCATGGTCAGATGCTGCAGGCCGTAGCGGGTGCTCAGGTTCAGACAACCGCAAGGTCGCCAGCACACCCACCGACATCCCCGCCGCCATCACCCGATAGGCGAACGGCCAGCTAAAAAACTCCGCTAGGTAAAACGCCCCCGCCCCGGCGCATAACACCGCCAGCCGGTAACCCAACACATACATCGCCGCCATGGCGCCCTGAAACTCCAATTTGACGGCTTCGATACGGTAGGCGTCAATCGCTATATCTTGGGTCGCCGAGCAGAACGCCACGCCAACGGCAAACAAAGCACACAGTTCCAAGTGCTGCTGGATGTCGGTGTTGGCCATGGCCAACAAGCCCCCGGCAATGCCCAATTGCGCCACTAACATCCAACTTCGGCGCTTACCCAGCCAGCGGGTCAACAAGGGCAACGGCACCCGGTCTACGATAGGCGCCCAAAACACTTTGGTGGAATAGGTGACCCCCACCCAGCTAAAAAAACCGATGACGGTGTTCGCTACCCCTGCGTCCCTAAGCCAGGCCGACAGCGTGGAAAACACCAACAGATAAGGCAACCCGGCGGAAAACCCCAGAAACAACATGCCCAGCACACGCGGCTGGGCATAAAGGGAAAATGCCGTGCGCCAATTCATATTAGCCAATGCATTTTCCGCATGTTCGCAGATCAACCATTGATCAAATAATGGGTGAAAATACTGGCGACATAGCCGACGGCAATGGCGGGAGTCCATTTCAAGTGGCTAAAAAAGGTGTATTTGCGGTCAGACTGACCCATCAATGCGACGCCTGCGGCTGAGCCTATAGACAACATCGAGCCACCGACCCCGGCGGTCAACGTGACTAACAGCCACTGGTACAAATCCATATCCAGGCCCATGTTCAGAACTGCGAACATGACCGGGATGTTGTCAACAATGGCCGAAATAATACCAACCATGATATTGGCCGTGGTTGCGCCTAGGCCTTCATACATTGCGCCGGACAACAATTCCAGGTAACCGATGTAGCCTAAGCCGCCGACCGCAAACACCACGCCGAAGAAAAACAGCAACGTGTCCCACTCGGCATGACGGACATTGTTGAAAATATCAAAACGCTCCTCGCCTTCAATCGTGTAGCGGGTTTTGATGAAATAACCAAACAGCATCAGCACCGACAAACCGGCCATCATGCCCATGAACGGCGGCAAATGCAGGACTTGTTTGAAGCTTACGGCGGTAGCGATAGTCAGCATGAACAAGGCGCAAATAGTAATGGCACCGGATTTCATGGCCACGGCCTTTTCCTCGGTGGCCTTAGGGTACTCATCAGGCACAGCAAAATACATCACTGCGGCCGGCACGGCGTAATTGACGACGGAAGGAATAAACAATTTAAAGAAATCGAAAAACTCGGCGTATTCGGCCTGCCAGACCATCAAGGTGGTAATGTCGCCAAACGGGCAGAACGCGCCGCCGGCATTGGCCGCCACCACCAGATTAACAAAGCCAACGCTGATGAATTTTGGGTTATCGGCCCCCACCGCCAACACCACCGCACCGACCAACAAAGCCGACGTCAGGTTGTCCGCCACCGACGACAAGAAAAAGGTAATGACGCCCGTAATCAAAAACAACTGACGATAACCAAATTGCTTCCTGACCAACCAAGAGCGCAGGGCCTCGAATACATTGCGTTCCGCCATCGCATTGATAAAGGTCATTGCCACCAGCAAGAACAACATCAATTCGGCGTATTCTTTCAAGCCATGCTCAAATGCCGCATGCAATTGTTCGGTCGGCACCCCTTTTTCGGTGGCCAAGATGGCGGCATGCGCCCAAATGATCGCGGCCGCCAAAATGACCGGCTTAGATTTACTCAAATGAGTAAATTCCTCAGTCATTACAAACCCATAAGCGATCAAAAAAATCAACACCGTGTAAATACCGCGCTGGGTATCGGTCATGTCCAGGTTAGTAAACCCTTCCGCCATCGCCCACTCCGGCCACACAAAAGCCGCCAGTAACACCAGAAAAAAACGAATCACACATCCCCCTATAATGATTTGAATAAAATAAAAAAAGGCCAAAAAATAGCAGGGCATGGTATCACCAACCAATTAGATTGTCATTTTATCGCTAGAGATATATCATGACAGGCTCATCTCATTGCCAGGAACGCATCGTACACGCGCTATGTACCAGTACAACCCAGTAGACCAAACACTCGTTGAAGAACGGGTCGCCCAATTTCGTAGGCAAACGGAACGCTATCTAAAAGGCGAGTTGACGGACGAACAATTCCGCGCATTGCGCCTACGCAACGGCCTGTATATCCAAACCCACGCACCCATGTTGCGCATCGCCGTGCCTTATGGTCTCTTAAGCTCCAAGCAAGTACGCAAAATCGGCCACATCGCCAGGACCTACGATAAAAACTACTGCCATTTCACCACCCGGCAAAATATCCAGTTCAACTGGCCGAAGCTAGAACAAGTGCCCGATATCCTAGCGGAATTGGCTGCGGTGCAAATGCATGCGATACAAACCAGCGGCAATTGCATGCGCAACACCACCACCGATCACTTAGCGGGCGTATGTGTGGACGAAATCGAAGACCCGCGCCCCTATTGCGAACTCATCCGGCAATGGACCACATTCCATCCTGAATTCGATTACCTGCCCCGAAAATTCAAAATTGCCGTCAGCGGCGCCCGGCATGACCGGGCCGCGACCCAATTCCATGACATCGGCGTACATTTGGTGGAAAACCATGCCGGTGACATTGGCTTTAGGATCCTAGTGGGCGGAGGCTTAGGCCGGACACCCGTTATCGGCCAGGTAATCCGGCCTTTCTTGGAAACACCACATTTGTTGTCCTACCTGGAAGCCATCTTACGGATTTATAACCTATTCGGCCGCCGCGACAACATGTACAAGGCTCGCATAAAAATCTTGGTCAAAGAAACGGGCATGGCAGAATTCACCCGCATGGTCGAAGCAGAATGGGGCTTAATCCGCGATAACCTGGTGTTACCCGAACAACGGATCGCCGCCATCAAGGCCCATTTCGAGGCGCCGCCCTATGCTGCCGATGCCAACCAAGATAACACCTTTGAACAGTACCGGCTGGACCACCCGGCTTTTGCGGCTTGGTGCCAACACAACACCGCCGCCCACAAAATAGCCGGCTACCGGGCCGTTTTTTTGTCGTTAAAAGCACCCGGTGTCCCGCCCGGCGATTTGACCGACCAGCAACTGGATGCCGTCGCCGACTTGGCGGATGAATACAGCTTTGGTGAAATTCGCACCACCCACCGGCAGAACCTAGTCTTTGCCGATGTCAAACAAGCCGACTTGTTCCCATTATGGCGACGCTTATCCGAGCTGAATCTGGCGACCCCGAACATCGGCACGGTGACCGACATCATTTGCTGCCCGGGTTTGGATTTCTGCTCGCTGGCCAACGCCAGCTCCATCGGCGTGACCAAGGAAATCAACGCAGCATTGGACGATATGGATTACATCCATGACCTAGGCGACATTAAGATTAATTTCTCCGGCTGTATGAACGGCTGCGCCCACCAAAGCGTGGGCCATATCGGCATCCTCGGTGTCGATAAAAAAGGCGCGGAATGGTATCAAATAACCCTGGGCGGTTCCTCGGAAAACGAAGCCGCCATTGGCGAGCGGTTGGGACCTGCCGTTGCCAAAGACCAAATCACCCAGGCTGTATTGGACATTTTGGATGTCTACATCAAACAACGCCTAGAGGATGAAAGTTTTTTGGATACGGTGAAACGGGTCGGGATCGATCCTTTTAAGGAGCAGGTTTATGCAAATCATTAAAGACCAACAACTCTGCGAAAACAGCTGGCATTATGTGGCTGACGCCGCCGCAGAATTGCCCGTAGGCAATATTTGCGTTTCTTTCAGCCGCTGGCTAAACGCCAGCACAGCGTTACTTCATCACGATGGCCTATTAGGCGTCCGCATCAGTCCTTCTGACAATATCGCTAGTTTGGCCGGGAGCCTCGATCGGATCAGCCTGATTGAATTGGATTTCCCAACATTTGCCGATGGCCGGTTGTTTTCGTTTGCTTGGCTGCTCCGTAGCCGCTACCACTTTGAAGGTGAAATCCGCGCCGTCGGACATTATCTCCCCGATCAAACATTCTATCTATCCCGCGTTGGCGTCAACGCTTTCGAACCAGAAAAACCGGAACAGTTGGCACTGATTTTAGGCCATTTTCAAGACTTCACCGCCAAATACCAAGACTCGGTCAATTAAACCCGCTGGGCATTGTTGCACTGACAAAAAAAAAGGGCCGATTGGCCCTTTGTGTTGAATCAACGTCTTAAAAACCTATCCGAAATCAAATTTCCTCTTTAATTTCGGCTTCTTTCATGCTGAGCCTGACCCGGCCTTGACGGTCGATTTCCAATACCTTCACCCGCACCAAGTCACCTTCGTTTAGCCTGTCGCTGACTTTGCCGACATGTTCATCGGAGATTTGCGAGATATGCACCAAGCCGTCCTTGCCCGGCAAAATAGTGACAAACGCGCCAAAATCCATCAGCCGCACCACCTTGCCTTCGTAAATTTTTCCGACTTCCACATCTTCGGTGATTTCTTCGATCAATCGGCGCGCTTCTTCGCCGGCCGCTTTGTCAACAGAGGCAATTTTGACGATGCCATCATCGGTCAAATCGACGCTGGCGCCGGTCTGTTCGGTGATACCGCGAATGGTGGCGCCACCCTTGCCAATGACTTCACGGATTTTGCTCGGATCAATTTTGAAGCTAATGATACGCGGCGCGAAATCGGACATTTCGGTGCGGCTTTGCGACAAGGCCTTGTTCATTTCGCTAAGGATATGCAGCCGCCCTTGTTTGGCTTGTGCCAATGCGATTTCCATGATCTCGGCGGTGATACCGTCGATCTTGATGTCCATCTGCAACGCAGTAATGCCTTGCTCGGAACCCGCCACTTTAAAATCCATATCGCCTAGGTGGTCCTCATCGCCCATGATGTCGGACAACACGGCAAAACGGTCGCCTTCCTTGATTAAACCCATGGCAATACCCGCAACCGGTGCCGACAAGGGTACGCCCGCATCCATCAAGGCTAACGAGCTGCCACAGACCGACGCCATCGAGCTGGAACCGTTGGATTCGGTGATTTCCGAAACCACACGGATGGCATAAGGGAATTCTTCCATATTGGGCAGGACGGCGCTGACACCCCGTTTAGCCAGACGGCCATGGCCAATTTCACGGCGTTTAGGCGAGCCCACTTGCCCGGTTTCCCCTACGCTGTAGGGAGGAAAATTATAATGCAGCATAAAAGGTTCTTTGAATTCGCCGGCCAAGGCGTCGATGATTTGGGCATCCCGTTGGGTTCCCAACGTAGCCACCACCAAGGCCTGGGTTTCACCCCGGGTAAACAACGCCGAACCGTGAGTCCGTGGTAACACGCCCGTCCTGATGGCAATCGGCCGGATGGAATCCAAAGCACGGCCATCTATCCGTTTACCCTCATGCAAAATGGCGTTGCGGACGATAGCGTATTCCAAGTGTTCAATGATGAGGCGAATATCGCTTGCGGCATAGCTGTCGCTGCTGGCGGTTAATTTTTCCACCACCGCATTGCGTAGGCTTTTCAGTTGCTCTTGCCGGGCCAATTTCTCTGGCATCTGGTAAGCGGCCTTAATACCGACCTCGGCTGCTGCGGTGACCAAGGCCACCAGTTCGGCATTAGACTCCGGGGCGACCCATGAGACCGTCCCGGTCTGCGCCATCGCGGCAAATTCGTTGATGGCATTGATCGCGGCCTGCATTTGTCCATGACCGTACAATACCGCCCCCAACATCACTTCTTCAGACAAACAGCGGGCTTCTGACTCAACCATCAACACCGCCTTAGCGGTGCCGGCCACCACTAGGTTCAATTGCGATGCTTTCAGCGCCGACGGTGAGGGATTCAGTAGATATTGGCCATCCCGATAACCCACGCAAGCGGCCCCGATCGGGCCGTTGAAAGGCAACCCCGAAACAGCCAATGCCGCCGAAGCCCCCAGCAAGGCTGGCACTTCCGTATCCACTTCTGGGTTCAACGAAATGACCGTGGCAATAATTTGTACTTCGTGGGTGTACGCTTCAGGAAATAAAGGCCGGATTGGACGGTCAATCAGTCGTGACACCAACGTCTCTTGTTCCGATGGCCGGCCTTCCCGTTTGAAATATCCTCCCGGAATCTTTCCGGCGGCATAAGTCTTTTCTTGGTAGTTGACTGTCAACGGAAAAAAATCCCCACCCATAGCCTCTTTCTTGCCGACCACGGTCACCAGTAAAGCCGTGCCTTCAACATCAATGAGTACGGCACCATCCGCCTGACGGGCAATCTCCCCTGTTGTTAACGAAACGATATGGTCGCCGTATTTAAATTCTTTCCTAACAGGATTCACTATTTGCTTCCTTTGTTAATATCCACCTAACGAACTTTTGACGCTTATAGTTTTAAGGAGGAGGATGACGCCGTTATTGGCAAATCGAAGGTTTTAAGTCCATGCAAAGCAGTCCGGTTGCCGTTACATGTTGTTTGTTGATAGCGATGATTACTTACGCAAACCAAGCCGCTCAATCAAGGAGCGATAGCGTCCTATGTCTTTGCCTTTTAGATACGCCAGCAACTTACGGCGTTGATTGACCATTCTCAACAGACCACGACGGGAATGGTTGTCTTTCTTGTGCGCCGCAAAATGCGGGGACAAATGGGAAATATGAGCGGTCAACAGCGCCACTTGTACTTCAGGTGAACCGGTATCGGTGTCTGACAAACGGTATTCTGCCACGACGGCTCTTTTTTGTTCTGCGGTAAAAGGCATTTTATTTAATCCCTATTTTAATGGTAAAAAAAATTAAAGCCGCCAAATGGCGACTTCCAGTTCACGCTGCTCCCCACGATAGGGTGTAGGGAGCAACCGGTCAGCCCTATTTAATGTTGGGCAATTCATTGTTTAAATTGAATAACTTTTTCGGGGCTATTTTACCATCCCTGAACATTTCCCCCAAACCTAAAAAGGCCGCGCAATGGTATAAACGCACCATGCCTTGGTAAGACTGGAGATGCTGGATGGATTGCCCAAATTGAATGCTTTTTGTCTCGCTTTCTGACAACTGGATGGCCGGCAAAGTCTGTAGCGGAAGGTCAACGGGCAGCAAACAGGCCATCAAAGCAGGCCCGTCCAATTCGGCTAACCGCCCTAGCGTGTTAGCGTCGGTTAGCTGGAACTGACCCACTTGCAACCGCCGCAACGCAGTCACGGTGGCGCAACTGCCCAACATGGCGCCCATGTCTTCGGCCAGGGAACGGATATAAGTGCCTTTTGAGCAAAACACCTCCAACACCATTTCCTCGCCATCAAAAGCCAGCAATTTTAATTCATAAACCGTGATCGAGCGCGCCTTGCGTTCAACCATCTTGCCTTGGCGCGCTAATTCATACAACTTGACGCCATTTTGTTTTAGCGCCGAGTACATCGGCGGCACCTGTTCGCTGGCGCCTAGGAATGAACCCAAACTGAGATTTAATTCGGTTGCAGAAATAGCGGGGACGGGTGCCGTCTTGACGACATTGCCCTCGGCATCCCCGGTATCCGTCATGACGCCTAATTTGACCGTCGTTAGGTAGCGTTTGTCTTGCCCCAGCATAAGGCCTGACACTTTGGTGGCCTCGCCAAAACAAACCGGCAACAAACCGGTGGCCAACGGATCCAGCGCACCCGTGTGGCCGGCTTTATTGGCCTTGAACAATCGCTTAGCTTCTTGCAGGGCCTGGTTTGAGGAAACCCCAGGTCGTTTATCCAATAGCAAAATGCCATGCACATCAAAGCCTGACTTACGTTTAGCCAACCACTTACTCCCGGTCGGTTTTAGGCAAATCGCCCAATAATTCCGCGACCCGCATCCCGGTGTCAAACGAATCGTCATAGTAAAAACGCAACTCGGAAATATGCCGTAGCCGCATCCTTTTGGCCAAGGCATGTCGGATGGCCGACGCGAGTTCATTGAGATATTTGACGTGCGCCTTTTTGCCGGCTTGATCGGCATTGAGCACCGTAAAATAAACCTTGGCAACCGCCAAATCCTTGCTGACCAGCACTTCGTTGATAGTGACAAAACCTAACCGGCTGTCTTTTATTTCGCGTTGCAAAATCAGCGACAGCTCTTTTTGTATCTGCGATGAAACACGGTCGCTGCGACCAAATTCCCTAGCCATAAATCTTATAACACCCGTTTGATTTCGGTGCGCTCAAACACTTCAATTTGATCACCCACTTGGACATCGTTGTAGTTTTTCACGCCGATCCCGCATTCCATGCCCATTTTCACCTCGCTGGCATCATCCTTAAACCGGCGCAACGACTCCAACTGGCCTTCAAAAATGACCACGTTCTCGCGTAACACGCGGATCGGCAGGTTTCTTTTGACATAGCCATCGACCACCATGCAGCCGGCAATGGCGCCGAACTTCGGCGAACGGAACACGTCGCGGACTTCGGCCAAACCGACGATTTGCTCCCTGATTTCCGGGGCCAACATGCCGCTGATGGATTTTTTGACTTCATCAATCGCATCATAAATAACGCTGTAATAATGCAAGTCAACGCCTTTTTCTTCAATCAATTTTCTAGCCGTGGCATCGGCGCGGACATTAAAACCCATCAAAATGGCACCTGACGCCAACGCCAAGTTGACATCCCCTTCGTTGATACCGCCGACACCGCCATAGATTACTTTTACTTCCACTTCCTCGCCGGACAAATCCACCAAGGAACCGCGCAAGGCTTCCAAACTTCCTTGCACATCGGTTTTCAACACTAAATTAACCGTCGCAGTTTCGCCAGCGGTCATTCTCGAGAAGACTTCGTCCAATTTCGATGCCTGCTGTGCGGCGTGTCGGCTGGTGCGTTTGCGTTCTTCCCGGTGTTTGGCCAGTTCCCTGGCAACCCGTTCGTTTTGGACGACCATAAATTCATCACCTGCATTAGGTGTCCCGGATAGCCCAAGAATTTCAACCGGCACACTGGGGCCGGCTTCTTTAATGGCCTTGCCGTTTTCATTGAACATGGCTCTGACACGGCCGAATTCATGGCCACAGAGAATCATTTGGCCATTTTCCAAGGCGCCTTTTTGCACCAGGATGGTAGCGACCGCACCCCGGCCTTTGTCTAACCGCGATTCGATAACAATCCCCGAAGCCGCGCCCTGGATCGGTGCCTTTAGTTCCAGTATTTCGGTTTGGACAATCAAGGCCTCAATCAAATCGTCGATACCTTGGCCGGTTTTAGCGGATATTTTCAGGAACTGCACGTCACCGCCCCATTCTTCGGCCAATACGTTGATGGCGGACAATTCTTGCATGACTTTGTCGGGATTGGCTTCCGGCTTATCGATCTTGTTGATAGCGACAATGATCGGCACATTGGCGGCCCTGGCATGGTCAACCGCTTCTTTGGTTTGCGGCATCACCCCGTCATCGGCGGCTACCACCACGATCACCACGTCGGTGACGTTCGCGCCCCTGGCCCGCATAGCGGTGAACGCGGCGTGGCCTGGAGTATCCAGGAAGGTGACCGAACCGTGGTCGGTCTTGACTTGGTAAGCGCCGATATGCTGGGTAATACCACCTGCTTCGCCAGCCGCGACCCGGGTTTTTCGGATGTAATCCAATAGCGAGGTCTTGCCGTGGTCGACGTGGCCCATGATGGTGACTATCGGCGCCCTGGGCAATTCTTCGTGCAATTCTAAGGCTTGCGCTTCGACCAGCAATTCTTTTTCAAAATCATCATCGCTTTGCATGGTCGGCTTATGACCCATGTCCTCGACCAAAATTGCGGCCGTCTCCTGGTCTATGCTTTGGTTGATGGTGGCCATGATGCCTAACTTCATCAAGTGCTTGATCACTGCCGCCGCCTTCACGCTCATTTTTTGCGCCAAATCTGACACAATGATGTGTTCAGGTATGGCGACCTCTCTCACCATAGGCGCTACCGGCATTTCAAATTGATGCCGCTCGGCTTGGACGGCGGGTCCTGCGACCCGCCGGGGTTGTTTGCCCTTCTTTTTGCTTTTTTTGTTGACCGACTTTAAGCTGCCCTCCTCTTCTTGTTTTTTCCGGTAAACCTGTCCCTGCTTTAAGGCGGCCTGCTGCTTAACTTTTTCGGCATTCCGCTTGATCGATTCTGCCAATCGTTGTTCTTTTTCCAGTTGTTTTTTCTTAGCCTCTTCCAGCTCTTTATTTTTTGAGGGCTTTTCAGGCTTAGGTTGCTTGTCATCTTTTATTTTGACTTTGACAAAACTCTCATCCCGTATGTCCGCTGCCGCGACCGGGGATGTCATGACGCCTGGCTCGGCTTTCTCGGCGGCCGGATCTTCGGGTTTCAATACGGGCGCCGCCGCAACTTTCTGGCCTTCGGCAACAACGGTTTCTTGGGCGGGGCGTCCTAGTTCTTGGGGCGGCCGGGTTACTTCCGGCACCGGGACAGGCAGCTCCGGGGCTTGCATCGCGGTGACTGCAGGAACGGGTTTTTCGGGTTCAACTGGAATGGGGATGGTTTCAGCGACCGCCTTAGTTTCCTCGGTTTCGACCACCTCCCTTTTGATATAGGTTTTCTTTTTCCTGACTTCTACATTAATGGTTTTGCTGGCGGTACCCGGCGCACTGGATTGCTTAATTGACATGACCTTGCGCCGTTCCAAGGTCACTCGTCGAGGCGCCGTGGCGACATCGCCATCGGATTTCCCGTGGCGTTTACGCAAGCTGCTCAGCAATTGCATTTTTTCATCTTCGGTGATGACGTCGTCCCCGGCACGAACAGACAAGCCGGCCTCTTGTAATTGCTCCAGCAGTCTTTCCAGAGGAATTTTTACTATTTCGGCTAGTTGCCGTACTGTTTTATCACTCATGCCATACCCCTTTATTACCCTACTCAGCAAACCAAGGCTCACGTGCCTTCATAATCAATTTTGCCGCCCGTGCCTCATCCAAACCTGCTATGACCAATAGATCATCTACCGATTGTTCGGCTAAATCATCCATGGTGATGATGCCTTGGCTGGCCAAGCTATAAGCTAAATCGGCATCCATCCCCTCCATTTCAAGCAAATCTTGCGCTGGAAGCGCCGTTTCAATTTCTTCTTCCGCCGCTATCGCGCTAATTAACAAGGCGTCTTTTGCCCGGCTCCTAAGCTCATTGGCCAATTCCTCGTCAAAACCTTCAATTTCTAACATTTCGCTGACCGGCACATAGGCGATTTCCTCTATCGCATTAAAACCCACTTCAACCAAGATAGCGGCGACCTCTTGGTCAATGTCCAATTGCTCCATAAATAACGTTATGGTTTTCTGGGCTTCCTCTTCGCTGTTCTGCTCGGCTTTGGAAGCGTCAATGACATTCAACTCCCAACCGGTCAATTGGCTGGCCAAGCGGACATTTTGCCCGCCTCGGCCAATGGCTTGGGAGAGATTGTCGGAACCAACCGCTAAGTCCATGCTGTGTTTGTCCTCATCGACGATGATGGATTGGATTTCCGCCGGCGACATGGCGTTGATGACAAATTGCGCTTCGTTAGGATGCCACAGGATGATGTCCACACGTTCGCCCGCCAATTCGTTAGTCACCGACTGCACCCGGGCGCCCCGCATACCCACGCACGAACCCACCGGATCCAGCCTTGGGTCATTGGTTTTCACCGCCAACTTGGCCCTAGAACCTGGATCCCGCGCCGCCCCCATGATGGTGATTTTGCCTTCGCCAATTTCAGGCACTTCCAAACGAAACAATGCCGATAACAATTCCGGCGCCGTGCGGCTAACAAACAATTGTGGCCCGCGTTGTTCCAGGCTGACACCTTGCAGATAACCACGCACCCTGTCACCAATGCGGACGGCTTGCCGCGGGATCATGTCTTCGCGGCCAATCAAGGCCTCGACATGGCCACCCAAGTCCATGATGACACTGCCTTTTTCTACGCGCTTGACAATACCCGTCACCAAATCACCGATACGCGGACGGTAAGCATCGACAATTTTCTTCCGCTCAGCCTCCCTGACTTTTTGGATGATCGTCTGTTTGGCATGTTGCGCCGCGATCCGGCCAAATTCGACCGATTCGACTTCCTCTTCTATCAAATCGCCCACTTGCACATCGGGTCTGTCGAACCTTGCGGCCTCCAACAAAATCTGGGTGGCCGGAAACTCAACATCGCCCGGGCAATTCGGGTTGTCGCCAACCACATCCCATTGCCGGAAGGTGGTGTAATCGCCGGTTTTTTTGTTAATCGAAACGCGGATTTTAACTTGGTTTTGATAACGCCTGACGGTGGCCGCTTCCAAGGCGGACTCTATCGCCTGAAACACAACTTCCTTGTCAATTTCTTTTTCATTGGAAAAAACCTCGACCACCGATAAGATTTCTTTATTCGCCATTCCCGGCTCCTGTTTCGATATTTTGTTTCACTGCGCCATATTCGGGGACTAGGCGCGCTTTACTCATGGCTTTAAATGGCACTTTGTACAATTGCCCATCTTCCCGCAGAGTCACCTCATCCCCCTCGACATTTTCGATAAACCCTTTTATTTTTCTACGGCCTTGAATCGGGCTGAATAAATGGACTTGCACGAGGCCGCCCATGTATTGCTCAAACTGGCTGAGTTTAAAAAATGGGCGGTCATCCCCAGGCGAGGAAATTTCCAGATGATAATTTCCTGAAATGGGATCCTCGACATCAAGCGCCCCGCTGATCTGATGGCTAACTTTTGTACAATCATCCAATAAAACACCCTGTGCGCTGTCTATGTATACCCGCAACAATCCGTGTTTAGGGTGAGGATGGTATTCAATGCCGACGCATTCATACCCTAAACCCTCGACAATGGGCTCGATCAAATTAAGCAAATACTCAGGCGCTTGTTTCATATTCCCCCGCCATTTTTCAAACAAAAAAAAAGAGCCTAAGGCTCCTTCTTAACCATCCGTTGTCGACAAGCAACATCCAACTTCACTGCATAGCCAAGGCCAGAAAATAAAAAACCCCTTTAAGGGGTTTTTTTGACTGGTAGCGGGGGCTGGATTTGAACCAACGACCTTCGGGTTATGAGCCCGACGAGCTACCAAGCTGCTCCACCCCGCGATTGATTCAAGCATTATAATGACTTTTTAATATTTTTCAAGCCATTCTGCCAAATGTTTTTGGTGGACCGTCATTTTACCTTAAAAAAGAACTCATTCAGCAGCCTGCCTTGGCTATCGGTGGTTTTTACCTGCCAATTGCCAACAGACTTCGATGTCATTTTCTGTTGGCTGGAAGTCCGCCAGCGATCCGCCGCAATCTGTTAACGCTCGTTGGAAAGATGAGTTGGGTGTGCGCTGACAGGCAAAGGTCATGTGCCATTTAGTGCTTGGTGTGCTGGCGTTAACCGCG